>JAAZEF010000035.1 GCA_012512455.1 Erysipelothrix sp. | reverse complement strand
TGTGGAACTTATCGATACAACACTTTGCCTTCTTGAATCTTCGCTTGACCAATTGTCGGTAAGGATCATACATATCAATACACACCAGTTCGACGCGATTTCGCTCGGTTTCACTGATCATGTCTAGGTATTGAAGCATTCTAAACTTATGTCTTGATTCAAACATTTCAACGAGCTTTTGGGTCTCAAAATCGACAAAGAGACAGGCGTATTTATAGGAAGCATGTCTTGAATAATAAAGTTCATCAAACCAAAGGACCCTTGGTAGGGGTCTTCGATTGTGGTCAACCAAGCGATCAAAATGATTCATAACCGTTGTGACAGACACGTGTAGATCCTTGGCAACACTACTAAAAGTTGCCTCAGGACGCATTAATTTTTCAATAATCTGAGTCGCTAAATTATGGGTTGTTTTTTGGTAAGGTGCGGCAAAAGGATTGGGTTCATAAAGGGTTGTTTTACAAAGCTCACATCGATAGCGGCGAGCCCTGTAAAGAATTTGAGTTTTGACATTAAGAAGCAAACTGTGATTCATATTCTTGAGTCTATATTCCTTAAACGTCATGGGGCTTGAATGCCCGCAAGGACAAATCATCCATTGTTTCTTTAGTGTGATATGGATGTGTAGAATGTTTTGAACTTTGGTGGTCGTGATAATCTCGACATCATGTTTGTCAACATTTAAAAGTTCTGTGATAATATCTAACATGAAAGGTCCTCCTGTATCTGTTTGACAAATACATCATACAGAGAGGACCTTTCTTATAGAAAACATTAAGATAAAATTGGTTTTGAAAATAGTAATACCATAGTTTCAGAAACCCCACACAAGTTTATAGGCTCAGTTTTACCCCACACAAGTTTAAACATTCTATGTAAATAGGTGAAGATTATGTCAAAATCAAATAAAGCAGCTAAATCAGCATTACTTTTAATTATATTTACTATGGGAAGCAAAGTTCTAGGATTTCTTAGGGAAATGCTCATAGCAAATAAATTTGGTTCAGGTATGAAAACAGATACTTTTTTTATAGCCCTATCTGCTGCAACTTTAATAGGTGAATTTCTAAGAAGCTCAGTAAGTACAACCTTTATCCCAGTTATATCAGAAATAGAGGCAAAGGAAGGTAGACAAGGTAAAATCAAGCATACCAACAATCTAATTAATGTCATTTTGCTTATATCCCTTATCCTAGTAATCCTTGCCACAGTAGGGACTCCCCTTATAATACGGATAATGGCATCTGGTTTTAAAGGTGAACAGTTTAATTTGGCTGTAAAACTAACCAGAATAGGTCTTCCAATCATTATCATTAATGGATTAATAGGCGTATTACTAGGATATCTACAATCAGAAGAGAAATTTAATACAACAGCAGTAATAGGATTTCCAGTGAACTTTGTTTACATATTCTATCTCCTATTCCTATCATCAAGATTTGGGATAGTAGGATTAATGGCAGCATCGGTAATAGCTTACTTTTCACAAGTATTAATCCAAGTACCTGAGTTAAGGAAGGGTGGCTTTAGATACAAGGCCATATTCGATCTCAAGGATAAATATATAAAAAAGATTTTATACCTAAGCCTACCAGTAATACTAGGCTCTACCATAAACGATATAAATGTCATTATAGACAAGACCCTTGCATCTGGGTTGGTAGATGGAAGTATATCAGCACTTAACTATGCAAATAGATTAAATACTCTAATACTCAGTGTATTTGTCACCGCCATTACAACAGTAGTATTCCCC
>JAAZEF010000034.1 GCA_012512455.1 Erysipelothrix sp. | reverse complement strand
CCACCTGAATACGTGTCGGATGAGGTGCACCTATCGGAAGATACAACATATCACCATAACCCAAAAAGTTCTCTGCACCTACAGTATCTAAGATTGTTCGAGAATCAGTCCCTGAACTTACCGCAAATGCAATTCTAGATGGAATATTAGCTTTAATGATACCTGTTATTACATCTACTGAAGGACGCTGTGTGGCGACTACTAAATGAATACCTGCTGCTCTTGCAAGTTGTGTAATACGCTGTATTGAAGTCTCGACTTCTTTACCAGCAACTGCCATCAAGTCAGCTAACTCATCAATAATAATCACAATATTAGGCATAAATTTAAGCTGTCTTTGTGGCTCTCTTTCCACTAATTCATTATAGGAAGAAATATTACGTGCTCCCTCTTTAGAGAAAGCATCATATCTATTTTCCATAATGTTCACAATAACTCTCAATGATTTAGCTGCCTCAATAGGATCTGAGACTACAGGAGCGATTAAATGTGGAATATCATTAAATACTGTAAATTCAACCTTCTTAGGATCAATTAATAACAGTTTCACTTCAGAAGGTCTTGTTCTCATTAATAGCGTTGTTATTAAAGAATTGACAGCCACTGACTTACCAGAACCTGTTGCTCCTGCGATTAAAAGGTGTGGCATTTTGTTCAACTCAGAGAATACACTTTCTCCCATCAAGTTTTTACCCAGTCCAAATAATAACTTCTTATCTGTCAATTCAGTTGGTATATTACTTAGAATTTCACTTAAACGAACCGGTGTCATTTCAATATTAGGTATTTCTACCCCTACTGCGTTTTTACCGGGGATCGGTGCTTCGATACGTATATCTTTGACTGCCAATTCCATCATTAAATTGTCTTGTAAACTCGATATACGATTAACTTTAACACCAGAGTCTAACTTTAAGACAAATTTTGTGACCGATGGGCCAATATGAGTTTCAATTAAACTACACGAGATATCAAATTGCTTCAAGATACTAATTAGTTTTTCACCACGAACACTTGCTGACTGTTGATTAGAACCACTATTTTTTGGTTTAAGAGGTGGATCTAACAAATCAAGGGATGGAACTATATAGTCACCATTAGCTAAATCGGTACCAGTTGATGTTGTTGTTGGCGCAATAAAATCATTTCTCACTTCATCAGAGGAAATAAAGATAGATTTCTTATTCTCTTCTTCTTTTTGAAGTGCAAGTGCTTCTGCCATATCGACTTGCTTATATTGAGTAATCGAAGCAGCCACTTCTTTTTTCTTAGCCACAGCTTTAGGTTTTGGCTTTCTTTTACGCTTCTCTAGTTGACTAATGAAAGTTTCCAGAGAATTATTAAATATTAAGAGCAATCCAGCAAAGACTAAGACCGTTGTTACAATGATAGTCCCAAGTTTTTCAAATAAGAAGGAAGACAGAGCAAACAACAGTGCACCAAACACACCACCTTGTGAGGAAACACTTCGATTAAATATTGGCCCTATTTGGCTGAAATAGTTACTTAAATATTCCCAACCAATATAGGGTGGATTTGCTATCAATACGAGTGTTAATTGAAGTGCCATCCACAGCACAAAAAGACCTACCAGATGATACCACTTTAATGTCAGTGGTTTTCTATAGAAAATTAAGGTAGCAACAGCAATGATAATAAAGAGTACAAAATACAACTCGGGAATACTACCAAACGCGATACTTACCAAATTCCATAAGGTTCTACCAATAAGTCCTAAATCTAATAGTCCAATAAGACTCAGTGCGACCACAAAAAGTGTGGTTAGAATAACCCACAATTGATGTGATACACTTGGCGAATTTTTTTTCTTTGTTCTTTGACTTTTCATAATACCTTAGTGATTGATTTCAATAATAACAGGTAAAATCATCGGTCTTTTGCCTGTCATTTTATAAACATATTTACTCATGTGTTCGCGAGCTTCATTACGCGCACTGATGTTGTCATAGTTATTATTCTTCACACTCTCTTTAATAACACGTGAAATGATTTGACCACATTCTTTGACGACATAGTCTGCATCTTTTAGATAAATAACACCACGTGATTGAACATCAGGTCCACCTACGATCTCTTTACTTTGGTGATCAATGACAATTCCGACAATAATAGATCCATCAGTTCCTAAAATTTCACGATCACGGATCACTAAACTACTTGAATCCAAGAAGTCTTTTCCATCAACATAGACATCTTCAACTTCTACTACAGAGGAGATACTTTCGACTTTGCCATCGACAAATGTTAATTGTTGACCATTATCTAATACATGAATACTATTTGCTAAAAATCCTCTATTTAGAGCGATACTAGCGTTATCAATTAATTGGCGATAATCACCTTTAAGTGGAATATAGTGTTTAGGCTTTAATAAGGTCATCATCATCTTCAAGTCTTCAGAAGATGGATGCATGGTTAAGAAACGTTTACGGTCTAATGATTCAACCTGAACGCCATCTTTATAGAGTTCGTTTTCCATTCCTGCCGCATCTTTTTCAGCACCTGCGACCACAGGACTAGCTATTAACAGAAGGTCTTGTGGGCGTAGTTGAATTTTTTCATGTTCATTCATTGCGATTTTATTCATTAAACGAAAAACATTAGGACCTTGTTCAGAAACAATAACAACAATATTGTCGACATCATTATCAAAATTATCCGAAGAGACTTCAATGCCTGCTGGAACATGATAATAATTAAGTTGACTTAAATGGTTTAAATAACTTCTTTGTTTCTGAGAAACAAAGTATATTTTACGTCGATATTTCTGAGCTAACTCAATAACTTCTAATAATCTAAAAATGTTTTGTTCGTATAAAGAAATAACAATTCTTCCTGTAGCTCTTTCAAAATACGGTTCAATAGCATCATGAATTCGATGTCGAGGTGAAGTAAAGCCCTCACGATTAGCTGAACGTGATTCAGTTAATAAGGCAAAAACCCCTTCTTTACCAATATCCGCAAATTCAGTAATATCACAGGCGAAAGTAGGATCCATTAAATCAAAATCAATGATATATTCCACCGCATGAACAATATAACCAGCATCGGTCCATATTGCGATTCCAAAAGTATCTGGAATTGAGTGAGTCAAACTAAACGTTTTAATTTTAGTATTTCCTATTTTGAAACTACCAGAACGTTTAATACGTTTAATTTGATATTTCTTTAAATTGTGTTTTTCAAACATATCATCTATTAAAGCAGCAGTTAATGGTGCTGTATAGATTGGTGCATCGACGACTTGCATTAAAAATGGTAAAGCACCCATGACGTCGTCGTGACCATGGGTAATAAAAATTGCTTTAACTCTATTCTTGTTTTCTTCTAGATAGGAAAAATCTGGAACAATGACCTCAACACCAAATGATGTGGTCTCAGGATACTTTAATCCACAGTCGATAATAAAGATATCTTCATCAATTTCGACAAGAGTCATGTTCTTTCCATCTTCGTCAAGACCACCTAAGGCCATGATACGAATTTTATTCATTGTATTTCCTCCAAACTCTCTTATTATTATACACTAATCATTAGTCACACTAAAGTCTAGAGTGCTTTTCCAAGTAAAAAATACGATTTAGGTTCAGTTATTTTAACTTCAATAATTTCACCTTCAACAATATTGTCACCTGTGAAATTCACTAATTTTTGTGTTTCTGTATAACCACTATAAACAGATTTATCTTTTTTAGAAAGACCATCTACTAATACTTTAACAACTTTATCTTGATATGCAAGATTATTTTGATACGCATAGTGTCGAGCCTTATCATTTAAGATTCTTAATCTTTCTTTCTTTGTTTCCATAGAAATACTATCTTCCATCTTCGCTGCAGGAGTACCTTCTCGAGCAGAGAAAATAAAGGTATAAGCATTATCAAATTGGAAAAGGTCCATTGCTTTGAGGGTGTCATTAAATTGTTCATCGCTTTCATTAGGGAAACCAACAATTATGTCAGTTGAAAATGAACAATTAGGGATAAGACTCTTCAATTTCATGAAAATCTCAGTATATTCTTCAATTGTATAACGTCGTCCCATCAGTTTAAGTATGTCATTATTACCACTCTGTAAAGGTAGATGAATAAATGGCATGATGTTGTCATATTTTGCGATAACGTTAAACATTTTTTCACTAAAGTCCCAAGGATGTGAGGTCGTAAAACGAATTCTTGGAATACCACTTAGGGCCACAGCTTCTAAAAGATCAGCAAAGCCATCGTCCATTTTTAAGTCTTTACCATATGCATTAACATTTTGACCTAAAAGAGTAATTTCTTGATAACCATCCTCTAGGACTTCATTTACTTCACTTAAAATATCTTCCATTAAACGCGAACGCTCTTTACCTCTTGTAAAAGGAACAATACAATAAGTACAGAATTTATCACAGCCATACATAATGTTAATCCAAGCTTTATAGTTGCCAAAACGATGAGCTGGTAAATTCTCAATGATATCCCCTTCTTTTGAGAAAACTTCGACCGTGCGTTCTTTAGTGAACATAGTTTGATGAACTAACTCAGGTAAACGATGAATATTATGGGTACCAAAAATCAAATCGACTTGATGATAGGTCTCTAGTATTTTATTAACAACGACTTCTTCTTGAGTCATGCATCCACAGATCCCAATCAATAGTTCAGGGTTTCTTTGTTTTAATTGTTTAAGATTACCAATTTGACCATAAACTTTGTTGACCGCATTTTCGCGAATAGTACAAGTATTTAATAAGATAATATCTGCTTTTTCATCATGTTGAGTACTAGTAAAACCCATCGCCTCAAGTAGTCCGGCAATGGTTTCTGAATCTCTCTCATTAGCTTGACATCCATAGGTATGGATAATGTAGCGACGATGTTTACCTAATTCACGATATGTTTCATCTAGTTCAAATTCTTTACGGATAAATTGTACTTCTGTCCTTCTTCTTTGTTTTGCGTCTTTTAAGGAAGGCAGTGACCAATTTTCACTCATAATTTCACCTCTTTTTAATTTTAAAAGACCAAGTTAAACTTGGTCCTTAAGTTTATATTTCATCAATTGCCATCACTGGACATGTAGGAATACATGCATTGCAATCAATACATATATCAACATCACACTCTGCTTTATTGGAGTCATTCATGAACAGTGATCCTGTAGGACAAACCGAAATACATGCTTCGCATGAAATACACTCATCCTGATTCACTAAAACTGGCATACTAACCTCTCCTCCTTATGTTAGTGATTATATCAAAAAAAGTTAGCCAAAGACAACCCTTTAAGAAGATTCTTCTTCAAGATGAATTCTTTGAATGTGAGTAGCCATTTGGTGCTCCAATTTAATCACGACACCATTTAACATTGCAGGACCATTCGCAATTGTGTAATGAGTACGATGTCCATAGAGCGTTCTATCAATGACTTCTTCAACATCTCTACCTAATATGCTTTCAATAACACCACACATACCAACATCACTAATATAAGCACAGCCATCAAAAATTGCTTCATCAGCGGTTTGAACATGAGTATGAGTTCCCACAATAACAGCACACTGTTTCTTAAATAAGTGTAAGAATGTTTGCTTCTCAGCAGTGGCCTCTCCATGAAAATCAACAATATGATAATCGACATCAACTGTATCTAAGATATAAGCCATTGCATCGTAAGGACTTTCAGAGACATTGTTCATAAATACTTCACCCATGATAGAAGAAATTGCGACCTTATAGCCTTTTACAGTCATCACTTTAGTGCTTTGTCCTATATCAGTAGGCTGTAAATTAGCCGGTCTAATTAAATGAGATAACTCATTGATATCATCAAGTAATTCTCTTTTTGAAAAAGCATGATTTCCTAAGGTTATGACATCGGCACCTGCACGGATTAATTCGTCATATAACTTTTTAGTGATTCCTTTACCGTGTGCCGCATTTTCACCATTAACAATCGTTAAATCAATATCATATTGTTTTATCAAGCCAGGTAACTTAGCTTTAAGTATTCTTCTTCCTGGTCGACCAACGACATCACCAATGAATAAAACATTCATTACTTCGCTATTTCTGACTTTCTAACCTCACGAATTACGGTCACTTTAATTTGACCAGGGTATGTCATTTCGTTTTCAATACGATCACGAATTTCACGAGCCAGTTTAGTACTTTGTGCATCATCGACCTTATCAGGTACCACCATGACTCTAATTTCACGTCCTGCTTGAATAGCAAACGTTCTTTCAATGCCATCAAATGAATTGGCAATATTTTCTAATTGTTCAAGTCTTTGAATGTAGTTTTCAAAGCTCTCATATCTTGCTCCAGGTCTTGCGGCACTTAAAGTATCCGCAGCTGAGACTAAGTACGATATAATGCTTGTTTTATCAGTATCCCCATGGTGTGATTCAATCGCATTAATGATTGTCGCATTTTCACCATGTTTTTTGGCAAAACGAGCACCTAATTCAACATGAGATCCTTCAACTTCAAAGTCTAAAGATTTACCGATATCATGCAGCAAACCTGCACGTTTAGCTAAGTTTTGATTCAAACCTAGTTCAGCAGCCATAATGCCCGCTAGATGTCCGACTTCAATACTGTGTTGTAAAGCATTCTGTCCGTAGGAATAACGATACTTAAGCGTTCCAACTTGTTTAACAAGTTCTTTGTCCATACGATGAATACCTAACTCAAACAGAGCATCTTCTCCCGCTTTTTTAATAGTAACATCCAATTCTTTACTGACTTTATTGACAACATCTTCAATACGTCCAGGTTGGATACGACCATCTTTGATTAATATTTCGATAGCTTGTCTAGCAATTTCTCTACGAATAGGATTAAAGCATGAAATTGTAATAACTTCAGGCGTATCATCAATAATTAGATCCACACCTGTGGCGGCTTCAATAGCACGAATATTACGACCTTCACGGCCTATGATACGACCCTTCATTTCCTCATTAGGTAAATGAACTACCGACACGGTTCTTTCGGTAACTTCGTCTTGAGAATATCTGTCAAGAGCTACTCCTATAATTTCTTTAGCCTTGAGTTCTGCTTGTTCATGAGCAACTTCTTCTTGTTCACGAATGTAAGCATAAATTTCACTTTCCATTTGATGTTCTACTTTTTCCATAACAGCAGCTTTTGCTTCTTCCACAGTTAAAGTAGAAATTTTTTCTAATTGAACGAGTTGTTCGTTTATTTTAGATTCTAATTCCTGTTCCATCTTTTCTATTTGATTTGTTTTAGCATTAAGATGTCTTGTCTTATCTTCTACGCTTTTTTCACTGCTTAAAAGTTGTTTGTCACGCATGTTTAAATTGTCTTCGCGTCGATCAAGACGAGACTCATATGCACTTAACTCACCACGGCGTTCTTTTACTTCTTTTTCTGCCGCTAATTTTAATTCGTAAGCCTGAGTTTTACCCTCAAGAATTGCTTCTCGTAAAGTGTTCTCAGATTCAGATTCAGCGCTCTGAATAAGGAGTTGTGCTTTTTGTTTAGCACGAGTAACTCCTAACTGATTAAGAATTACCATGACTCCAATTCCAATTATTAAACCAAATAATAATGCAAGTAAGATGGAAGTATCAATGTTTTCAAACATTACATTTCCTCCATTTATTTAAAGTATCGTTTATAAGAATAAAATATTTATTCTGGTTATATTATAGAATAAACAAAGACAATTAACAAGGTTACAAGCTTAACTTAGAAAAAAACAATAGATTTTTCTATTGTTCTTCACTAGGTGTACTAAATAATTTTTCTTTGACCGTATTAAATATTTCTTGATAGGTTTCTTGATTCTCTTTCATGAAGTTTTTAACAGTCTCGCGACCTTGACCTATCCGTTCTTCTTTATAAGAATACCAGGCTCCAGCTTTATCTAAAACATCCATCTCTACTGCTAGATCAATGACTTCACCGATGGTCGATAAACCTTCACCATAGACAATCTCAAGTTCCGCAACCTTAAATGGTGGAGCTACTTTATTTTTAGCTATTTTAACTTTCACTTTATTACCAACCACATCGCTACCTTGTTTAATAGCTTCCGCACGACGAACATCTAATCGTATTGAAGAATAGAATTTTAATGCACGTCCTCCAGGCGTCACTTCAGGGTTACCAAACATAATACCAACTTTTTCACGCAATTGGTTAATAAAGATGGTCGTACAGTTAGAACGATTCATAACTCCAGAAAGTTTACGCATTGCTTTAGACATCATACGTGCTTGAAGACCAATATGTTGATCACTCATTTCGCCATCTAATTCAGCTTGAGGAACCAATGCGGCCACTGAGTCAACAACTATTAAGTCGATTGCGCCTGAACGAATTAACACTTCCGCAATTTCTAATCCCTGCTCGCCTGAATCAGGTTGAGAAAGAATTAAGTCTTCAATATTAACACCTAGACGTTTCGCATAGGTTGGGTCAATGGCGTTTTCGGCATCAATAAAGGCTGCTTTACCACCTTGTTTTTGCACTTCAGCAATCGCATGTAGTGCTAAGGTAGTTTTACCACTTGCTTCTGGACCATAAATTTCAATAATTCTTCCTTTAGGATAACCACATCCCCCTAACGCAAAGTCTAGGGCTAAAGAACCAGATGGAATCACATCGACATCGATGGCGACGCGATCTCCTAGACGCATTACAGAACCTTTACCATACTGCTTCTCTATTTGTTTGAGCGCATCATTGAGAGCGCGGTCTTGTTGATCTTTCATTTTTTCCTCCATCACTTCATAATATGATTTGTTGTAATTTATTCCTTATTTTGATTCTAATATTAAGTCTTTAGCATTAACGACATAGGAGATACCTGAGACTGCTGATAAAATAGTAGCAATCCAAACCATTGCATTAGCCATAGGAATTCCTAGTAGTTCAAAAGGTAAATTGTTAATTAACACTAAAATAATTGCGATCATTTGTGCCACGGTTTTCATTTTACCGATATTGGCAGCAGCAATAACTACCCCTTTTTGACTCGCTAACATTCTGACACCATCAACGATAGTGTCACGCCATAACATCACAATAAAAGCGATGGCTGGGATTTGTCCATCTATCGCAAATAAAAGAAACATAGTATTTACTAATAATTTATCAGCAATAGGATCCATAAATTGACCAAATGTCGTAATCATATTGTGCTTTCTTGCATAGTTACCATCAACATAATCTGTAATAGCACCTATGACAAATAGAAACAAAATTAAAACATTAATAATCGTAAACTCTTGATTCAAAAGAGTAAAAGTCATTAATTCGATACCCATTTTGTCATAAGGTAACAAATACAATAAGACAATAAAGGGAATAATAGCCATCCTTAAAACAGTTAACTTATTTGGAAAATTCATTTTACTCTCCTATCAAATTGAGTGTAATAGTAAAGCCAGAGGGATGATTCACCGATTCTTCTGGTATCGCTATTGGTTGGTCATTAATAAAGAATTTATTATTTACCATTGTCCCCACACGTAATGAGACATTTTGTTGTGTCGCTGCATCTAGACGCAATTCAACACTTGAACCACTAACATAAACAGTATCTAAAGGATTGGAAGTTGGTTGTCCGTTAATAGAAAACCTTAGCCACGTATCAGAACCTGTTTCAATCTTAAATCGAGCATCTTCAATTCCATTAAGGTTTACATCTAAAGTCAATGACGATCCAATTTGATGATTCACTTCTGTTATGTCAACTACTGCTGGTTCTTCATTGTCATTGTTTTCTGGCACAACATTAACAATAGGTTCATTGTTATCGTTATCTACAGGTGGATCAGGTACTTCAGGTACATTAGGAATTTCGACTACCGGATTTCTATTTATCATAGGGATTACAAATTCAACAAATCCATACACCAACAAAGCAGCAACAACTATCATTAATAAAACTAAGACGATACTTGAAATATCAAAACGACGTTTCTTTTGTTGAAGTGGAAATTTGTTATTCACATTGTAGCGTTCTTTATTTTTATCCATACGCCTTTGGATATTTTCATTAGAAACAATTTTCTTCTCGTCTCTTTTAATAAGGATAGTATCTGAGTACGAATCAAGTGCATTATTGAGTGACTCTTCCAAATCTTCATAAGGAATGTCTAAACTCCTAGCATAATACTGAATATAAAATTTAAGATAGCTTAATTCGTGTTTAAAAAAACTAATATCTCCATTTTCAATAGCCTTTACTTTAATAGGAGTAATCTTAGTTTTTTCATAGATATCATCGAGCGTTAAACCAAGTTTTACGCGTTGTTCTTTGAGTATCTTACCGACTTCTTCCATATTGACTCCTTAAATAAATATTAATTAAATAAAAATAAGCCATGTTCTGTACCCTAACGGGTGGTAATCATTTATCTACTCAATTACTTGAGTCTCTTCTTTAACTTCTGATTAGTTTTTTGAAGAGTTCCCCTACCAAATTTGGGTTTCTCGCTTAAGGGGTTTACCTCGTTCCACTCATACTCTTTCAAATATGACTTCGTCACTGTGGCACTTTATGCGACTTGACCTTAGAGCAAGCTCCTTAGGTGTTATCTGCGCCGTCATTTCTATGAAATGCCCAAACTTATGATTTCGTTTAGCTTAATCACTATCATCATCACAGATGATGCGAGCATGGACTTTCCTCTACGCCCACTTGAGGCGCAGCGATTACCTATTTATTTAATTAATCTTTAAAAACAACTTCTTCTAAACGAGCAACACGACGAATTAAATCAATCATTGATCCATCGCCTTTGTTCATTTGTTGTAGTGAGTTTAATTTACCTGTTAATGTCTGATTGTTTTGATTCAATTCAGAAATAATTTGCTCATAATGAGTAAGAGTATCTTGAAGCTCTTTAATCTTTGCTTCAAACATCTCATAGTCTTGTATAATCATATCTAAATATTGATCAACTTCTTGAGGGGTATATCCCTTAAAATCGACATTGAATGATTTATCATAGATTAACTGTGAACTTAGATGTAACTGCTTCATTTTAAGACCTCAACATTCTTTTTATTAGCTAAGATATTATATCATATTAAACTTAGGAAAGAAAAATACTATTGAAAACTATTCAATTAGATAAATTCAAGCAATATTTGATATAATGGACTCGGTGATAAAATGATAAATTATCCTAATGGAAAAAAAATCAATATTAATAATCAGAAAATTATTCAAAAAGGAAATTTAGGTGCTTCTCTAGAAGATGATTTAAATAAAACAAATCGCTATTATCGAGATCATGGCATTGCCTTAATTCATAAAAAGCCTACTCCGATACAAATCGTGAAAGTAGATTATCCCAAACGATCCAAAGCCAAAATAGTGGAAGCTTACTACAAACAAGCCTCAACTACAGATTACAATGGTATCTACAAAGGATTTTCGATTGACTTTGAAGCAAAATCTACTAAAAATAAAACACGTATTCCTCTTAACACAATACATGAACATCAGATTGAACATTTACGCCAAGTAAGTTATCATAAAGGACATGCCTATCTAATTATTCGTTTTAGTACTTTTGAAGAAACTTATCTATTAGAGTTTGAATCATTTGAGAAGTTTATTAAAACAAATACCCAAAGGTCATTACCATATGAGTGGCTTAAAAAAGAGGCATACTTATGTGAATCAACATATTTAAAACCATGTGATTATATCGCAGGTATTGAAGCTAGTCTTCAAAATAAAGGAGTCTTAACACATGTCAAACAAACCTAAAACTAAAAAAAGATTATTTATCTTTAGAAGATCATTAGCACTGATTTTAGTTACTCTTATAACAGTCGCTTGTATTGTTGCTTCCCTCTTGTTTACCGAGATGAAAGCTATGATTGATGAGCGCCCAGAACTGGACATAAGTCAGTTGAGTACAGAAGAATCATCACGTATCTTTGATGCTTCAGGAAATCTGGTAGCAGAAATTGATAATAAATTATCCGACAACATCACTTATGATGAAATGCCGGCTGCTTTAATTGATGCCTTTGTATCTATTGAAGATTCTCGTTTCTTTGAACACGATGGCTTCGATATCTCAAGATTTGTCGTGGCGGCAATCGGTAATATAAAGGCCGGTGGTTTTGATTCTGGAGCCTCTACCTTAACAATGCAGATTATTAAGAACACTTTCTTTGCGACTGACGAAGCTCAGGCTGATGTTTCTATCGAGAGAAAAGTACAAGAAATTTCAATGGCTCTTGATTTAGAAGAGGAACTCAGTAAAGAAGAAATTCTTGAGATGTATGTCAACAAAATTAATTTTGGTGTACCTACTTCTGTGGGGCTTGGTAAAGCGGCTGAGTATTATTTTGGTAAAGAAGTCCATGAACTCAATTTATCTGAATCAGCATATTTAGCGGGTGTTATTAACGCTCCTACAACATTTAATGCTTTTCGTAACTTGAAAGCAGCATCTAATCGTCGTAATGAAGTCTTAAGATTAATGCAACGTCATGGTTACATCTCTGCTCAAGAGAAAGAATTAGCACAATCTATTAAGTTAGAAGATCTATTAGTTGATAATCATGATTATGTAGCCAATGATTACATTTACTCAGACTATATCGATACTGTAATCAACGAAGTCATAAGTTTAACAGGTGTGAGTCCCTTCTCAAGAGGTATGGACATTTATACCGCACTAGTTCCAAGTCAACAAGAAGCAATTGAAGAAGTACAAAATGGTAATGTTGTTAATTTCGATGATGATAAAATTCAAGTGGCCCTAGTTACCTTAAATAACCAAAACGGTGAAATCGTAGCAATAGGAGGTGGACGACCTGGAACAGAGGAAGTCCAACGAGGTTTCAACCGTGCAACTGATGCTTATCGTCAACCGGGATCGTCTATGAAATCAGTTCTGTCTTATGCTCTCGCATTTGAAACACTTGGTTATTCAACTCAACATATTATTGAAGATGGTCCTTATGCTTATGTTGGTGGCGACTTTGTTAATAACTTCTCACGTACCTTTAGAGGAGATGTCACAGTCACTGATGCAGTCGTAGGTTCACTAAATATTCCTGCTATTAAAGCATTAGAAGAAGTCACTAAAGCAACCTCTTATGGCTATGTCATTCAATATCTTAAAAACCTAGGCTTTAGTAATACGACCGCAGAAAACTTCTCATTAGGTTATGCGATTGGATCTGCTAATTTCCAAGCATCGACCGTAGAGATTGCGGCTTCACATGCCACAATCATCAACGCCGGTAATTATATCAAACCTCATACTGTTACTCGTATTGAAATAGAGGGACAAGATCCAATTATTCCTCAGTATGCTTCTGTAAGTGCTATTTCTGAAGAAGCAGCCTACTTAGCAGCCTACACCATGGGAGAAGCGGTCAATGCCCCTGTCTCTGGTGGAACATCGGCTACCTTACTTAAACAAGGCTATCCTGTTTATGGTAAAACTGGTACTACTGACCATGATGATACTTTTGTAGGTGTTGGTATTCCTAATGGAGCTGGTAAAGATTCATGGATTGTCGCATCTACATCACAATATACTAATGCTATTTGGTATGGTTATGATACATCTAAAGATGGCGACTACTTACGTAATCCGGTAGCAGCTGGTAATTTAACAGCCGCAATGGCTAATTATATCTTAGATGCACTTGAACCTATTTATACACCGACTGCTATCACTAGACCTGCTGGTGTCAGTAGTATCACTCATGTCAATGGTGTCTTCCCTTATGCAAGACCTATTGAAGGCATGGATGACAGTCTAGTTGTAACAGGACTCATTAAATCTGAGTATGCGACACTGACTGATCTAGAGGCTCCTGAGTTAGAGAACTTAGCAAGTCAAAATGTCAGCTCCAGTCGTTTATTGTTCAATGGACTAAAACTTGATGTCACATTGAGCCCATATCCAGATGCTGATAAACTTGTTGTCGCAGAACCTACTAAAGAAATGAGTGCTACGAATAAAGATGGTGTCACCATGACTAGAACTGGTCGTAGAGTCTTTGATCCTTCTTGGATCTTTGGGGCTGTTCGTTATGGTACAGAAGTCAAAATCAATGGCCAAGTCGTAGAAACACTTATTAGTGAAGAAAATGTACTTGAAATACCTTTAACTAATGTTCAAGCCAATCAAAACATTGAAGTGTGTTCATTCTATACTTGGGAGAAAAATGAAGAACGTCGTTCTAATGTAGTCTGTGAAACCATAAATAGTGGTGAAGCGACTGTCAGCTGTCCATCATTTACTAATCTAAATGTCTCAGAATTTGTCACATGGATTGAAGCTAACTCTAGCGCATCCTATGAATTAGCGATGACTTCCCCTTCTAATAAAGATCAAGTGGGTAAAATTGTTAGAGTATCGCCTGATTTTTACAATCGTGACAATGTGGGTCAATCACTAATTGATGAAACAAACTTCAAAGTTACTTATTATGATCAAGAAATAAATTCATCAACCATCATTGGTCAAAGTGTAAACAGTGTTCGTAATCAATATCGAAACAAACTCACAATACCTAATGATGTAAATGGTTCAGCAACTATCGTTTCATTTACAGTCGGTAGTAATTCAATTAACTCACCTAATCAAGTATTCTTACTTAGTGATTTACAAGCCAATAATTACAACTTAAATGTTGTGGTTAGCGAATAATAAAAAAATTGGATTGGTCATTTGACCAATCCTTTTACTATTCAAAACGATGCTTTTGATTTGGGTATTCTCTACAAAATGATTTGAATGGACAATCTAAGCAATCGGGATTTTTTGCTTTACACTGATAGCGACCAAAGAAAATCATAGTGTGGTGAGCTTTTGACCAACGATCTTTAGGAAACTTACGATTAAGTTTTCTTTCAATTACATTAACATCATCATTAGCATAAGCTAATCTAAGTCGTTTACTGACTCGTGAGACATGAGTATCTACCGCAATCGCTGGAACACCATACCAACAAGAGACAACGACATTAGCACTCTTTCTGCCTATCCCAGCAAGTGTCACTAAATCAGTTTGATTATCAGGAATTTCACCATCAAAGTTCTCAATAACCTGCTTTGCTAAAGTAATGATATTTTTAGCTTTATTTCGATATAGGCCTAAAGTCTTTAAGATGTTCTCTACATCTTTAAGTGAAGCCTGTGACAGTTCATAAACCGAAGGATACTTTTCAAATAATAGAGGTGTAACTTTATTAACTGATATATCCGTTGTCTGTGCCGAGAGTAATACAGCAATCGTTAGTTCGTAGGCATTTTTATGGTTTAATTCACACCAAGCATCTGGATATAATTGTTCTAAATGATCTAATATTTCAATTGGTGTCATTGGTTAGATTTCACAATCCTTTCAATATAATTCATGGATAACTTTTGATTAATGATAGCTTCTCTTAAACCATAAATAATTAATTTTTCATTATAGTTTTTCTTTAAATTATTAAGTGTCATCATTTCATTAGCACTTAAAGGTCTACCAAACTCTTTTTCAAAAGCGTTCAATAAATCATGATTTAAGTGATCATATGGACTACTTAATGCAAAGATACCATCGATTGAAAATGTAATTTCATGATTGTTGGTTTGGATTTCTACCATCTTTTTACTCATTAAGGTATGTAATAAACTATCACACTTTTTCTCTGATAATTTTAATTTTTGTGATAGCTTTTGTGGATTAATAATTTCTTGTTGTTGATTCAACAAATCAATCATGAGTAAAATAGCCATTTCTTCATGACTAATATCTAATTCATGAAAATGATCGATAATCCAATCTCGTCGATTAATGTGTGCCTTTTTCCACCACATACTATTTCCCCCATTCCATTTCAAATAACACATGTTGTGTCGTCATATCATAATAAATTTCTTGTGTCTCACTTTGATGTACAAAAACAACTTCATTTTGATAGACGCCATACTGATTCGCAAACGTTGGTAACTCTTGATATTTTTCTCTTAGATACACTTGACCATCAGCTAAAAGAACTACAATTTCATCTTCAACTAAGACTAACGTATATACTTGATCTAAACTAAAGCGATTTAATAAACGCTTCACACTTTCATCAGAATTCTTTTCAAATAATTTAATAGTATTACTTGTCGCATAATCTTTTGCTTTATAGGGTCCGACAATCAAATCAAAGACATTAAAGTAAACAAACAAAATAATTAATAACACTAAAAGAAAAGGCAAAATCAAGCGTTTCATACACCAAGGTCTCTTCTTTTATTAATAAACTGAACCGTTAATTTAGCACTTACTTTAGAAGCTTCTACTAAATATTGTTCAAAAGTAAGTTGATTGTCTTTATTCGTTGTGATATCAGAAAGTCCACGTAAGATTAGATATGGTGTCTGATGTTTAGTACACACATGAGCAATGGCTGTCGATTCCATATCACAAAACATTACTTCAGGAAAATGAGTTATTAAATGATTGGCATAATCTGATGTAATGAAACGATCACCACTTAATCCCCACCCTACATGAAATCTTAAATCAAGTTGTTCACAGACTTCTTTCGCAAGGTCAATATCATCTTGAAGTGGATAATAGGAATGTCTTAGACCGCCAAAATGTTCTTGTTTTATATCTAAAATAAAATCATGATAAGACAAACGATTAGCGATAACAATATCGCCCACCTTTTGAGACGACTTTAGCCCCCCTGCTGAACCGATATTTATCACAAAAGAAATATCAAAATGGTTAAATAATGTGGTGACTGTATAAGCCGCATCCACTTTACCAACACCACTTTTAGCTATCAAAATGAATTCATCTTGATAAAATGATATTCCCTTTAATTCATTGGCTTTTGCTTTAGGAAAATAAGTCAACAACTCATTAACCTCTTCGTTCATCGCTCCAATTATCGCAATCATAGGTCACCTCGCTCAATAATATAAAAATACTTCTCACCTTTTTGATAACCCTCTTTATCAAAATCGGTCTTCACTGTAAATTTTAATGATAGTTTATTTAAAATGTTCTCAATATCCTTAGGATTAAAAACTGTTTGAACAATATGTTCTATCGTAGGGTATTCTTCTATATCATAAAATAAAAATTGATGATGGAGTTGATTTTGATAGCTAGTAACTTGCCAACTTACCTCTAAATCATCTATGTATGCTTCTTCTAAGTAACCTTCTTCAAATTCACTTAAACGATCCAATGAATGCATATCAAGAATAAAAATACCTTGAGGTATTAAATATTTCTTGACTTGAATCAAAAAACTTTCGACTTCTTCTAATGAGTTAAGATAGTTAAGTGAATCACCAATACACACAATCCCACCATATTTATTAGTTAAATTCCACTCTTCTTTCATGTCCTGTTGGATAAGTTTTCCCTTGACACCTTTTGAGCGAGCTATCTCTAACATTGATTTATCTAAATCTAGACCATCTGCTGGCATTTCTTCTTGTAACATTAAGAGTAAATCTCCAGAACCACAGGCACAGTCTAATATAGGACCTTTTTTAAGATATCTTAAGATGAAATCTAAATATTGAACAGTGCCCTCTTTATCACCAAAAAACGCATCATAAATTTTGGAAGTATAGCTCATGGCAATTGATCGACTTCGACTATTCGATCTTTCCATAGCTTCTCAAGTTGATAGACATCTCTTTCTTCTTCTAAAAAGAAATGAACAACAACTTCAAAACCATCTATAAGTAACCAGCGGCTTGTAGAATCGCCTTCAATAGGACGATATTCAATTTTACTTTTATCAAAAAATTCTTTTGTATAATTCGCTAGCGCTCCTAAAAGACGAGGATTACTGACATGAGTAATAATCATAAAATCCATTAACGCAGATACATCTCTCATATCTAAAACGACAATGTTTTCTCCATTGTGCTTATCGATGACGTTCACTAATTCTTTTACTAAACTCATTTAAAAACTCCTTCTCTATATTTTTTGGCTTCGCTTCTTACCTTCTTAAATCCTAAATAAACATCTTTTTTAGTTAATTCAATCAAATGTTCACTATCATAACCTCGTGTTCTCTCACACTTATCAGCCACATATAATAGCATCCCTAATAATGAATTACTGTTACCACTGACATGATGATAAATAGCATTCGTAAAATCATGATCTTTGATTTTATAATATCTGGTCAAAACATGATGACACGCAATAGCATGCCACTCATATTCTGGAGCAAACTTATCCTTGTCACTTAAAATAAAATCGAGCTCTTTATCTTTTTCTTTTTGTTTCATTAAATCATGTATCAAACCTAAGCCATAAGCCACTTCAGGATCAATTGGATATACTTGGGCAAATTCTTTCATCAACTTAGCTACTTCAAAACAATGGGAAACTCTTTTATCAGATAAATAAGTACTCAACATTTCCTGACCATAGATTCCATTCTTAATCATATCATTAAGAATCGCTGGATGGGTTTGTTGACTTAGTCCTTGACGTATCTGTGTTGAAGAAACATCTAAAAGAGGTCCTTCTATTGAAACAAAATTTAGTGAATTCTCATCATTATGTCGATCATAGACACAGATTACAACTTTTTCTAATAACAATAAATAATCTTTCCATTGTGTAAATTGAGATGCTTGATCACTACCGATTAACAATAAAAACTCAATATCTGGATGACGTTGTTGTAAGTAAGTTACTGTATTAATCGTATAATTTGGTTGTGGTAGCTCTTTCTCTATCGTACATGCTTTAAGCTTATCAAAAGGTTTAATCATCATGTGGATATAGGATAACCTTTTTTCAAAACTTGCGAGTTGTCTATCTTTAAGTGGAGGAGTATCGGCTAAAACAAACCAACCTTCATGTGCCTTCATCTGTTTCATTGCCCTTTGTATCATGGTTAAATGACCATAATGAATGGGATCAAAGCTTCCTCCAAATAATATGACTCTTTTCATGGTAAAGTGATTTTTTTATTCTTTGAAGCACGATAGAAGATAAGCTGTCTACCAATTTTAAACACAAATTCACAACGATTTCTAGAACAAATATCTAAAATAAGCTCTTCAACAACTTCGTTATTGTTCTGAAGAACTGAGACCTTTATTAATTCATGGGCGCTTAAGCCTTGGTCAATTGTCCTTAGTAAATTATCAGATAAACCATCTTTGCCTATCTGAATAATTGGCTTTAAGTCGTGGGCTTGAGCCTTAAGATATTTCTTTTGTTTTTGAGTTAACATTATATGTATGCCTTTCTTGTCACAATGTTTAGTGACTTGGGAAATAGAGTAGAAACTTCACTAACTTCACCACTGATACAAACAAAACCAACATGTTCAATGACGCAGTCAAACTTAATATTTCTTACTTTATGGGATTTTAAAATCATAGGTTCATTTTCAAGCTTTAAGGTATCGGATTCCATTATCCGATCCAATTGTGAAGTTGCGTTTTCATATTTTGTACGATGAACCTTAACACCTTCTGGAAAATAACAGGTAACTGATAAATCTTTTGCGCCAATGAAAGAGACAATACCTAACCCCCCAATAATGAGACTTTGATTTTCATTCAATTGGTAATTAAGTGGCTTTATAGCTCTTTGAGGTTGTAAAATCTTTAGAGTAGCATTGTCTAAAGTCTCAATCCATAAATCATGATCTTGAATCCCTGGACTATCAATGATTGTGCCAATGGATGTTTCTGTACTCAACATATCTAAAGTCGTTCCCGGTAGATAAGACGTACTTATGATTCCGGTTTCACTCAATGAATTAACTAATGTTGATTTACCGACGTTGGTCATCCCGAAAAAAACAATATCTCGTTTCTGTGATTTAGACTTAAGGTCATTTAAAAATGTTTGTTGTCCCTGAGAACCATGATTTCCTACATAAGACATCCCGACGACTTCAACTTGGGCTTCTTTTAAAAATGAGTTGATTTGTGTATTAATTTTATGGTCACTTACAGTTTTTGGTAATAGGTCTCTTTTGGTACCTACTAAATAAATGTCTTTACCTAGAAGATGTCTAGAAACACCATCAACCATTGATTCATTGAGATAAAATAGATCGACTACCCAGACAAAAAGAGCATCCATCGCCTTTAATTGACTTAAGACAGTATCAGAATCTACTTTAATCTTATTGACTGACAAAACATCACCATAATGTTTAAGGCGATAACAAGATTGACAAAGCTCTGCTGTCAATTTAGGACTATATCCCACTTTGGTGGAATCATTACTTTGTAGTATGAGGCCGCAGCCTTTACATTGTTTAATAATATATCTCCAATCTTATTTTATATCAAATGAAACTTGTTGCATGTAAACAGTTGTGTCTTTATCATCATCGTCACGATTAATTGTCTTAGATAGTAATAAAGGCGAAACAATCTGTGCATCTTGTAGTATGGCTTTAGAGTATGTTTGATCATGAGTCATTAAGGTCACATCTTTAGTGAACACTTGGACTTCGTCATCCAATGTATAAAAAGGGATGCGATCATATAGTTGTCCTGTATAAATACATTTTACAATATTGGGATTAGATTTAATGCTTTTAGCAATCAACATTCCTTTTGCAGGACGCCCTGTGATTACAATCTTATCACTCTTTACTCTCTTTATTAAGTCATCTTGCGTTAATACAATTAGTTCATCATTATCTTTAATAACAGTGCTATCAACGACTTCATCTAAGTGAGCCAATCTCATCGATTGAACACCTGCGGCACTTAGGCCATATGCCGATACCATATCTGCACTGTATCTGACAACATAACCATTTTTTGAAATTAATAATATCTCATCAAAATCATCGATTAGATAGGAACTAACTAAGGTATCTGCTTTAGATAGCTTCATAAGTCGATAAGTCTTTGAGGTACGAGTTACTTCTAAATCACTTACTAATACCTTTTTAATTTTACCTAGACTTGAGACACACATCAAATATTGGTTAGACCTAAAATCATCTATTAAAAAGGCTGAAATAATTTCATCATCATAGTCTAAAGAAACAATAGATGAGATGTGTGAACCGACATCTTTCCAACGGTGTTCAATTAAATCATTGACAATGATTAATCCATACTGACCTTTCTTAGTGATGAAACACAAAGTATTTTGTAACGAAGCACTTCCTTGGGTGATTAAAACATCGTTTTCTTTTATCGTTGAATAAAACTGATCAGAAGCTTGATAAGAACGTAAAGAAGAACGTTTGACATAACCTTCTTGAGTAATGGAAATCATGACTTCCTCATCAGGTATCAGTGCCGTTTTATCTATTACAATTTCTGATACTTCTTTTTCTAATTCACTCCTACGAGAAACTCCGTAAGTTTTAATAATATCCTTAAATTCACTTACAAGTTCATTAGTTAAGATTGCATCTTGATTTAATATTGAATTAAGAAACTCTAAATCATTTAATAATTGAGCAAACTCTTCTTTCAATTCCACAATATCGGTATTAGATAAACGATATAGTCGTAATGTAATAATACTTTCTGCTTGAGTATCAGAAAAGTCAAAGCGTTCCATTAGATTTTTCTTAGCATCACTACGATCTAAGGAAGCACGAATGATTTTAATTACTTCATCTAAATGGGATACAGCTTTCATCAGTCCCTCGATGATGTGTAAGCGATCTTGAATTTTTTGATGACGATATTGAGTTCGCTTAATTACAATTTCTTTTCGATACTCCAAATAAGTGTCTACTATCTCAACAACCCCCATTAATTTGGGGCGCAAGTTATCAATGACAACCATGTTCGCATTAAAATTAACCTGTAAATCAGTCTGTTTATAGAACAGATTTAATAAGGTTTGTGCGTCAGCCTCTTTCTTTACATCAATCACAATACGTATCCCATTACGATCGGATTCGTCTCTTATATCTAAGATTTCACTGATATTGTCATTGAAACGAATTTCATCCATCTTTTTAACTAAGTTTTGTTTAACGACATCATAAGGAATCTCTGTAATGATGATTTGTTGGAGTTTGTTAGACTCTTCAATTACTGCTTTTGAACGTACTACAATCTTACCTTGTCCTGTCTTTAAGATATCAAGACATCCATCTTTACCTTGGATGATACCTCCTGTAGGAAAATCAGGTGCTTTAATAATGTCATATATTTCTTCTGGATCACCTTGTGGATGTTGAAGACGATAAATACAGGCATTCATGACATCTTGGAGATTAAATGGTGGAATGTTAGTGGCATATCCTGAAGCAATCCCTGTTGCTCCATTGACTAAGATATTACAAAAGCCTGCTGGTAATACGACGGGTTCTAATTCAGAGTCTGAAAAGTTCCATGCGAAGTCAACAGTTTTCTCTTCAATGTTGTTCAATAATTCATGAGCAATGGGTGCCAATCGAGTTTCTGTATATCTCATAGCAGCAGCGGGATCATCGTCAATTGAACCATTATTACCTTGCATATCTATTAAAGGATGATTCATTTTCCAAGATTGAGACATCCTTACCATCGCTTCATAGACGCTTGAATCTCCGTGTGGGTGATAATTACCGATAACTAAACCAACTGTTTTGGCACTTTTTCGATAAACTTTGTTTGCGGTATTTCCATCATGATGCATCGCATAGAGAATACGGCGTTGGACTGGCTTTAAGCCATCTCTTACATCTGGTAATGCTCTGTCTTGAATAATATATTTAGAATAACGTCCATAGCGATCTTCTAATAAGTCGACTAAGTTGTATTCAATAACATCATTCGCAATAATTTCATTTTTCTTTTTACTCATGATTTACTCCATTCCATCAAAGTCGACATTTTCTTCAATCCAGCTACGGCGAAGATGTGGTTGATTCCCCATTAAAGTATGTATGATATTGGAAGCTTTATAGGCATCGTCAATGGATACTAAAAGTAGAGTTCTTAAGTTAGGGTCCATGGTAGTCTCCCATAGTTGGGAAGGGTTCATTTCACCAAGTCCTTTGTAACGTTGAATTTCATAGCTTTTCATTAATTCACGATGATCTTGTAATTGTTGTTCATTATAACAATAATGACTCTCTTTTTTATTATAAATTCGATATAGAGGCGGTTGGGCCATATAAACATGTCCAGCTTCAATTAATGGACGCATAAAACGATAGAAAAAAGTTAACAGTAAAACTTGAATATGGGCACCATCAGTATCAGCATCGGTCATAATAATTACTTTCTTATACTGTGTGTCTTCAATTGAAAACTCAGGACCTGCCCCTGCTCCTATACAATGAATTAGGGTATTAAGTTCCTCATTTCTATAAACATCATCTAATTTAGCGCGCTCAACATTCAATACTTTTCCTCTAAGGGGAAGTATTGCTTGAAATGAAGAATCTCTTCCTTGTTTAGCTGAGCCTCCTGCTGAATCCCCTTCCACGATAAACAATTCATTTTTATTGGCATTCTTTGTTTGAGCTTTAGCTAATTTGCCTGATAAGATTTTGTCTCGCTGTTTCCCTTTTTTACCTTTACGAGCATCCTCTCGTGCTTTACGTGCAGCTTCTCTTACTTGGGATGCCTTTTGTATTTTCTTGATAATATCAAGTGTAAAATCATGATTTTCTTCCAAGAAGAAAGAAAGCTGAGTATTAACAACACTTTCTACAGCGCTTCTTGCGGCAGGAGAACCTAGTTTTGATTTCGTTTGACCTTCGAATTGTAATAAGCTTTCTGGAATACTTAAGGCAATAATAGTTGTTAACCCTTCTCGTACATCAATTCCATCAAAGTTTTTATCTTTTTCTTTTAGTACATTGTATTTTCTAGCAAATTCATTAAAAGCTTTAGTGATCGCTGTTTTGAGTCCAACTTCATGAGTTCCACCATCTTTTGTTCTTACGAGATTAACATATGAAAATGTATTCTCTTGATAATCACCAGTATATTGTAAAGCGACTCTCATCTCAATTTTATTACTGGCTCCTCTTAAAATAATTGGGGCACCGACCACTTCTTGATCAGAAGTCACATATTGTATAAAAGATGTAATACCATCTTGGTAATGAAAGACCTCTTCTTTATGTTCTTGAGTTCTTTGGTCTTTGACAACAAATTCAATATCCTCTAAAAGGAAAGCCGATTCTTGAATTCTTTCTGCAATAGTTGAATAAGAAAAGGTTATCGAACCAAATATGGAAGGATCTGCTTTGAAAGTAACTTTCGTGCCACTTTTCTGAGATTTATCACCTTGAATCAATTTACCGACTTTACTTCCACCTTCTTCGAAAAGAATCTTATAGGTCGTTTGATTTCTTGAAACAGTAACTTCCATCCATTCTGAAAGAGCATTAACTACTGAGCCACCAACACCGTGTAGACCACCTGCTGTTTTATAGCCACCTGTCTCGCTAAATTTGCCTCCGGCATGAAGTGTCGTATAGATTACTTCAATGGCAGATTTACCATTGGAATGCTTCTCTACAGGGACTCCACGTCCAAAGTCTTCAATTGAAATTACATTATCTGGTAACATTGTCAAAATAATTTGTTTACCAAATCCATTGAGTGCTTCATCTATCGCATTATCGAGAATTTCCCAAACTAAATGATGAAGACCACGAGTATCCGTTGAACCGATATACATTCCTGGTCTTTTTCGTACAGCTTGTAATCCTTCTAAAATTTGAATACTTGAAGCATCGTAGCTCTGATTGCTCAAAAAAACACCTCTTTCTGTTTCTAATTATACTAAAATTGTCACTTTTATTAAAGCTTACCAACATTCTTTTATGGTATATTATATGTGAGGTGGAACAATGGATTATTATAGAGCATATATTTTTGCGATGGTGGTAGGTTACTTGTTTGGTTCTATCCCCTTTGCATTGATTATAGGAAAAGTATTTTATAAGACCGATATCCGTGAACATGGATCGGGAAATCTTGGCGCAACCAATGCGGGACGTGTCTTAGGTAAAACCGCTGGTATTACTGTCACGTTACTTGATGTGTTTAAGGCAACGATTGCGATGTTGTTTTTCTATCTATTTAAACAAGATGCACTTACTATTTTATTAGCAGGATTATTTGCGACCATAGGACATGCTTTCCCAGTATTTGCTGACTTTAAAGGTGGTAAATCAGTCGCAACATGGTTTGGATTTAATTTAGGTATCTGTAGTTTTATTCTACATAATTGGTGGCCTTTTGTAATTCCAATAGTTATATTCTTTGGTGTACTTTATCTTTCTAAGTATGTTTCTCTATCTTCAATGACAGCTACTGTAGCTGGGGCACTCATTAGTTTTCTATTTACTTACAATGGAGTTTACTATACATCATTAGCCCTATTGGTCGTAGCACTGTTTATTGTCTATCGACATAGAGCGAACATCAAAAGAATTCAAGAAAAGACTGAATCCAAAATATCTTGGATGTAGATTAATGAAAAAGGAGCGCTTATGCTCCTTTTTTAGTCTTCATAACTTAGTTTCATTTCAATTACTTCATGATAAGATGCATCTCTTGATGAGTTAGTAAATTCGACCATAACCCTTAAAGCAACACTTTTATTATCAATCACGGAGTTGAGATTAATTCCTTTATAGAAATAAAGAGAAGTGTCCACTTGGTTTGGATAGAGATTTACAGCCGTATCAAATATGCCTAAACTTGGCATGATGTTATCTTGGTCATAAAACTCAAGTTCATCTTCGACTACCATCACAATGACATCTCTCATTGCAATTAGTGGCTGATCGATAAAGATATCATAACGATAGCTTCCATCTTCCAACTTGGTAATAACACCTTCTATTGAATAGTACTCAGATTTTGACTGTGTGTTTTG
>JAAZEF010000033.1 GCA_012512455.1 Erysipelothrix sp. | reverse complement strand
TGTTTAAAATTAGAATTGTGACACCGGAAGGTTTAGTGGCCCAGGATGAGGTTTCAATATTGAATATTGTGACGCCTGAAGGTGAGATGGGTATTCTAGAGAATCACATTCCGCTGGTGGCTAGTCTTGATATATCGATTATCTCAACTGATAATGGCACCCGTAAGTATTATGTGGTGGGTGAGGGAACGTGTCAGTTTCAGGATAATGTGGCACTTATTTTAGTGGATTCTTGTGAAAAAGAAGAGGATATTGATGAGCGTCGGGCACTTCAATCTTTAGTTCGTGCCGAGAAGAGAATCAGTGAGAGTGATTCCAAAGTAGATATTGATCGTGCTTTGAAGTCTAAGAAAAGAGCGGAGATGCGCCTTAAGTTAAAGGAACATAAGCGTGACAACTAATATCCTAAGAATTGTGATTGGTTTACCACTATTTGTTTTGTATACGATTCTTTTGGTAGTATCAATTATTGTTTATTATCCACAGATGATTCCAACTTGTTTTTGGATGATTTATGTCTCAATTATCCTATTAACAATACTTATTTTAATAAAGTCTAGAACGCTTAAGGCGATGACAAAAGAGGATGTCAACTGATGGTTGACATTTTTCTTTGATTTGTGGTAGACAATAAGTCACTTGTTTAATTATGATTTAGTCGTCAAGGAGGACAAAACATGATGAATGATAAATTAATTAAGTTAAGAAGAAAACTAGGTCTTTCTCAGGAGGAATTTGGACAGTTGATTGGTGTTTCGCGTCAAGCTGTGTTGAAATGGTAATTGGATCAGAGTCAACCTGATTTAGAGTCGCTTAAGAGAATAAAAGAGAAATTCAATGTGAGTTATGATTCATTGATGAGTGATGAGAAAGTTCTTGAGAGTTCAAATCACTTTATTGAACTTCAGCGTCGCAAGAGACAGTTCTTTGTTTTGGGTGTTGTGTTGTTGTTTGTTTCGTTATTTATCCTTCTGTTTTATGTGGCGATTCGATTAACTAATTATTATGATGTTCAAATGGCTCGCTATCAAATAGTTATTCCAGATGAAATATCTAATTTTGAATTCTTAGATCCGATTGTCACACTATTTGGTAGTAAACCTATTGATTTCTTTTATTATTTTCTAAGGTATGGAATTATGTCACTTACTTTGTTGAGTTTTGTTTTGGGATGTGTCTTTATTCATAAATCAATGAAGATTGAGAAACCTTCTAATTGATATGTTAGAATAATTTCATTGAGGTGACGTATGGAACTTAGTTGGATAAACCCAAAAGAATATTCATTTAATAGTTTATTGTTGTTGGAAACTTTTCAGATTGAATGGATGTTTGATGAGGATAGTTGGTTATTTAATGAGCCTGACTGGCAAGAAATGATGGGTATTGCTTTGAATGGTAACCCACATGTCAAATGGTATTTAATGATGAGGGCTCCATCAAGAAGAGAACAGATTGAAACAATTTGTCAAAACGCACCAAACATAACAGATACACAATCAATTCGAAAAGCTGAAGTGTACATCTTAACTAGTATTGATGATTTTATTACGTATACTACACCTGAGATAATGGATAAAGTCTGTGATTTTATAATAGGTTGGGATGAACAACATCTATTTGATTTAGTGGATCTAACTAATAAAAGAGTCCTTGATGTGGGAGCTGGTAATGGTAGATTGACCTTTAGTGCGGCTAAAGTTGCTAAGGAAGTATTTGCGAGTGAACCAGTGGGTACTCTTAGAGAGTTTATGCGTCAAAAAATAAAGAATGAGAACATTAATAATGTTAAAGTTGTAGATGGTTTGATTACTGATTTACCCTATCCTGATAATACTTTTGATGTCGTGATGTCGGGTCATGTTATGGGTGATAATTTAATGGCTGAGATAGATGAATTAACTCGAGTTTGTAAAAACAATGGGATCCTAATTAATTGTCCTGGTGATTCAAAGATCGATATGGTTTCAAGTAATGAACTTAAGGAGAATGGCTGGGAAGAGTTTCATTATGTGGGCTCTTTTGGCAAGGATGTCTATATTCATAGAAAGTATATTAACAAATAAAGTTAAACTGTAGAAAGAGATTCAAAAAAAACAGACTACTCAAGAAATTTTTATAACTTAATCTTAAACAACTATTATTAGCAATTTATATAACGTAGTTGGTTTTTGTTGGTATATGATAGCGTTTAAGTAAGGAGGGTTTAATATGAGAACATACAAAAATAGAATATTCATTATTTTAATAGTACTACTAACTATATCAATGACAGGTTGTGGTGAAAAAGTTGAGGATGAGCACAATCCAGTTCCTTACATTCAATACAATGAAGTAAAAATAGTTGGGAAATCCAATGTCAAATTTGAAGATTCTATTGAAGTTGAAATAATTAAACCAAATGAAGTATTTAACAAAAAGGAAATGACTTTTCAAAGGGATTTAATTCCTGAACATGACAATCAAGTGAAGTTATCTATAATTTCATTAGCCTTATACGATGATGATACTTTGATTGATAATGATACTGTTAAACTCCATACTCCAAGAGAACTTATCGTCTATTATGGTACAAGTCCTTATACTTTTCATGTAGGTAAGTTCAGATTTGATGTTTTCATCTCAGAAGACATTATCTATAGAATTCAACTAACAAGCACACAGTAGTAATTTTGTTCTAATTATTGTCGACAACTTAAGGGATTGCTAGATTTCATCGGGCAATCCCTTTTTTTGAAAGATTAGGATGGTCAAAACGCCAAACTGTTAATTAAGACAAAAAAGACATGTCACAATGACATGTCTTTGAGTTATTAACTGATCTCTGACCCATCCTCAACATTAGGGATTTCAACAACTTGGTATTTATCATCATCAAAGGCACTTAAGATCATACCATGACTCATTTCACCACGAAGTTTAATAGGTTTCAAATTGACACAGATTAAGACTTCCT
>JAAZEF010000032.1 GCA_012512455.1 Erysipelothrix sp. | reverse complement strand
ATGGTTGTGGGTGTCATATTGGTTATCTATGGTCATCAACCTACAGGATATGTCTATTTAAGCATCCAACTTGTTGGATTGGGACTAATTCTATTTTCGTTATACTTATATAATAAAAAATATCAGTAAAACAGCTAGCTAATGCTTAGCTGTTTTCTGTATAATGAGACCATGAAAGAAGGACAATAAATGATTAGAATAATTAGTGACTCTTCAACGTTATATACGATTGAAGAGGGTAAACAATTAAATATAGACATCGCACCGTTATCAGTGACCATTAATAATGAGACTTATCGTGAGTATGAGGATATTACTCAGGAAGAGTTTTATGAATTGATTAAACAAGGTCATCTTCCGACATCATCACAACCACCAGTGGGACTTTATCTTGAACTGTTTGAGAAGTATCAAGATGATGATATCATCGTAATTTGTATGGCAGATGGTCTTTCGGGTACTTATCAATCTTGTGTGGGTGCTAAGGCGATCACAAAGCGCGATAATATTCATGTGATTAATTCGAAAACCCTTTGTATTCCTCATCGCCAGATGGTGAATGAGGCTGTTAAAATGAGAGATAGTGGAGCGACTTTAGATGAGATATTGACACATCTTGAGACATTGATTGAGAGTACTCAGAGTTTCTTATTACCTCAAGACTTTGACTATCTTAAAAGAGGTGGACGTTTGACTCCTTTGGCAGCAAAACTAAGTGGTTTAATTAAGATTCAACCCGTGTTGATGCAGACGAAGGATGGCATGCGTTTGGAACGTTTTGCGGTTTCTCGTAGCTTTAATTCAGCAGTTAAGAAAGTTCTTGATCACTTTGAAACTAGTGGTGTTACTGAGAGTACTACCTTTGGGATTAGTCATGCTTTTGCGGAGAAACAAGCCCATATGATTGCTGAAAAAATAAAAGAGCGCTTCAATACCATAAAGGTAGAAATTGAAGAACTCTCTTGTGCTTTTATTACTCAGGGTGGACCACTGTGTGTGGCGATTCAGAAACTATCTTGATTTAACGACTAAATCAATTTCATCCTGTAAATCATTTAACTTAATATCATAATTATCTTCGATAGTGTTGAGTAAATTGGTGGTGGAGATGAGTGACATTAATTTGTCGACTCCTGAGCGAATAGCACTGAGTTGAACTAATAACTCACTACAGTCACGCTCTTCTTCCATCATTTTTATAACTCCATTTAATTGACCAGTCAATCGCTTTGTGCGGTTGACTATTTTTGGTTCACATTTCATCAGGATTCACTCCTTCTTAACTTAATGGGACAACCTTTGCGTTTTGATTCTTGATAGGTCCATATTATGGCTACTATCATGAGTAATAATGAGATTATCTTGTAGGGTAAGCCTGCTAATGGTAGGACCATTACTGAGAAACTGATGCCGACACTGGCGAAGATAGCGATGACACAGGGCGTACAGCCGTAGGTTAAGAGCCCAAAGACAACTGCTAATAAACTTATATTGTCACCTTGTGTAGTGATGCCAGTCCTTTTGATTAATAACTCATTGATGGCGACTAATAAACTTCCTAAAGAAGCCATCACTAAATTCAATAAAATATTAGTTACCACTAATGACAAACCATAGCTTTCTAACATCACAGTGTAGGGCATATTGAGATAATCGATGGTAAAGAACAATACCGAATAGATTAATAATCCGATTAATAAGATTTTCTTGTTTAATGATTGATATGTTATTGTCATAAAATCCTCCACCTACATAATACCCCTAGGGGTATAAAGAAACAAGGAATGTACAATGTTGAAATTAACTAATATTATTATGAATAGATTAATGAGCCATGCAAAGAAATTACGAATTGAAAATGTTTTAAGAACTTACATAGAGATATTACTGTAGAACAAGCATATAACTTAAAAATTTACTCAATATTTAAGTGGAGGTATACTATGGATGATTTTACATATTTATCGAAACTTATCATTTTCTCAACTAAGGATGTTATAGAATACAAAGAAAATAAGTCAACTGCGTATTCTTTATTACAGCGTCTCCAGAAAGATAATAAAATAAAAAAGATACGTAATAATTTGTATAGTTGTGTGAATCCAGCTACAGATAGTATTTATGCTTCTAAGTATCAGATTGGATCGTCTATTAGTGAGACGTCTTTTATAAGTCATACTTCAGCATTGGAATATTATGGATTGAATAATCAAGTATCAAATTCGGTTTATGTATCATCATTAACCAAATTTAACACATTTGAATTTGAAGGAATTACATATCAGTACCAACCAACAAATACAGATTCACTTGTGAATGAACCAAAGTACACTGATAAAATAAGAATTTCTGATCTCGAAAGGAGTGTCATTGATTCGATCAAAGAAATGGAGAAAATCGCCGGAGTTGAAGAAGTTCTTAGCAATCTGTCAATTTCAGGAATACTTAATGTTGAAAAGTTGAAAAAGTATTTAGATTACAATAATATACAAAATCTGTATAAGAGAGTCGGATTTATACTTTCACTATATGAAAGCCAAAATAAACTACCGACAAACTTTTTTGAATATTGTAAAGAAAAAAGTTCAAATACAACAATCTATTTAACTAAAGATGCAAAACAACAAGGATCCTTTAACAAGGAATGGAACTTAATTGTTACAAATAATTTGATGTATTTCATAAATCATCAATATGATGAACACTAATATCAAGATAGTTCACTAGTAGAGTTCAAAGTAGATGATTATGGAAAGCTCTTAATAATAACAAGACATTTAAGGATTGTATAATACTATGATATATGATAATCTTTGTGGAGAGAAGGAGTGGTACTATGAAGCCATTAACCAGTAAAATAATTTGGCGCTCAATTATATTGTTTGTAATAATTCTATTAGTTGGTAGTCCTTTTCTTTTTGTTGAAGGGTCGGGAGTTTTGAGTGGGTCTTTAACATATGCGGGGTTAGTTGTATTATCATGCGTTCTATCTGAAATTCATTCGAAAGATTAATTTTGATCTATTAAAATTCTAATGTAATTAATAAAAACTTGAGGTTTAT
>JAAZEF010000031.1 GCA_012512455.1 Erysipelothrix sp. | reverse complement strand
TCCAATTGTAGAAGTACTAAATGGAGCATATGTAAACAATCCATTTGTTATCAGTCAAAATGATAACCAAGTATCGATCAATACTGCCATTGAAATTGACTTATCTGGTCAAGTAGCCTCTGAATCAATTGGACATATTCAATACTCAGGGACAGGTGGTCAAGCAGATACAGCACGTGGTGCAGTTTTATCTAAAGGTGGACGTTCCATTATTGCTTTATATTCAACAGCAAATATTAGAAATCGTGAAACTGGTGAAAGAGAACTTAAATCAAAGATTGTTTCTCAATTAACACCTGGTGCGATTGTTTCATTACAAAGACAAGATACTGACTATGTAGTGACTGAGTTTGGTGTAGCTAATTTACGTGGTTGTAATGTAGCAGAGCGTGTAGAACGTTTAATTGCGATTGCTCATCCTGATTTTAGGGATGAATTATTAGCTGATGCGAGAGCATATGGAATTGTCGCGTAGTTATGATATTTAATTACAATGATTATGAAGTCTATTATGAAATCCATGGTGAAGGTGAACCACTATTAATTTTGAATGGTATTATGATGTCTACCAAATCATGGAGCCAATTTGTTGAACCTCTTAGCCAATTGAATCAATTGATTTTAGTTGATTTTCTAGATCAAGGTCAATCAAGTCGACTTGTGGATCAAAGTTATACTCACCAGGTTCAAATTGATATGATTCATGCGTTTTTAGACCATTTAAACTTAGAGACAACACATTTGTTTGGTGTGTCATATGGTGGTGAGATTGCAATTCAGTTAGCAAGTCTTTATCCAGAGCGCTTTAAAAAGCTAATGTTATTTAATACATGCGCAAATACAAGTTATTGGCTAGAAGAAATTGGTAACGCATGGAATGCTGCCAGTCATGATGGTTTAGCCTATTACTTGACCACAATACCATTTATCTACTCTCCTAAATTCTTTGTAGAGAATAGTGAGTGGATGAGAAAACGTAAAGAAGCCTTAGTGCCCGTCTTTAGTGATAGAGAGTTCATTGAGGCAATGATACGTTTAACAAATTCATCAGTTGGTTATGATGCGACTTTAGATCTCTCTAAAATAAAGAGTGAAACCTTGATAGTAGGTTGTGAATATGACTTTGTGACCCCTTATTATCAACAAGAACAATTACATGAAGGTATAGAAAATAGCGAACTTATTAAAATCCCTGATAGTGGGCATGCGGTTTTTTATGAGAAACCAAGTTTGTTTGTTAGCCTTGTGTTAGGTTTCACTAATAACAAAAAAGACCGTTTTGAGTTATGATTGAGATTATTTTATTACAATGGTAAACTATGTGGAGGAGATTGATAGCATGCCACTAGTAAATATGCCAAAAACACAAAGAGGACAAGAAACTCTAGATATTTTATGTGCCGCCGCTGAGCGAGTATTTTATAAAAAAGGTTACCACAATTCTACTATTAAAGATATTACCAGCGAGGCCAATATAGGTCTAGGTACTTTCTATATTTACTTTAATGATAAAAAAAGTTTATATGTCCATCTATTATCAGATTATTCAAAGTTTATACGTAAAGCAATTTCAAAAAAGATTTCTCATTTTACAGATCGTCGTGATATCGAAAGAGAAGGCTTAGTAGCGTTTTTAGAAGTTGTAAGAGACAACCAGTACATTTATAACATCATTTGGGAATCTCTCTATATTGATAAGAAACTATTTGTTGGATATTATGAAGATTTTGCACGTCATTATATAAATTACATTGAAATAGCCCAAGAAGAAGGGGAAATGCGTAAGTTGAACCCAGAAACTGTAGCGTATGTATTAATGGGTATCGCTAACTTTGTAGGTTTAAGATATACCATGTTTGACAAGCGTGATAATTTTGATGACATTGCAGATGATGTCGCCACTATTTATAATGAGGGATTATTTTTTCCACTTAAATAGGAGTCATTATGAGTTATTTTGAATCCGATGGAATCAAACTATACTATGAAGTCTATGGAGATGACAGCGCTAAAGAGACTGTCTTTCTCCTTAATGGAGTGATGGCCTCGACTAATTCGTGGCATAATCTCTTAGATACATTTAAGCAATTGAATATGAGAGTTGTACTCCATGACTTTATGGGTCAGATGAGATCTGACAAACCACAGGGTCCGTATACTTTCAAACAACACGTGGATCAGTTACTTGCATTAAGTGATTATTTAAACGTCGACACTTTTCATTTATTAGGTACTTCATATGGATCTGAAGTCGCTATGCGCTGTGCAATTGATCATCCACAACGAGTACTTTCTTTAACACTCATTGATGGTGTATCAGAAACTAATGATGTCATGAGAGCGTTTTTGAATTCATGGAAAACACTCTGTGATTTAGAAGATCCTTACGATTTTTTCTGGGGTATGGCACCTTCCATTTATGGTAATACATTTATGAAAAAGAACTATGACTTTCTAGAGAAACGTGCTTTGGCAATGCGTAAGGTTGATCGTTCATATTTTGAAGGTCAAAAGATATTGTATGATACTTTCTTAAAGGAAGTTGATTTTACAGATGAACTTCATCATATCCAATGTCCAGCATTGGTAGTAGTTGGTGAAGAAGATATTTTGAAACCAGTTGTCTTTTCTAGGATAATTGCGTCTCATATTAAAAATAGCGAAATTTATATCATCCCTGATTGTGGTCATGTGACTGTTTTCGAAAAAGAGGATGAACTAAAAACATTAATTACAGGATTTTATGCAAAAAAACAAAGGAGTTAAATTGTGAGTAAAGTTTACATAAGTGCTGCACGACGTAGTGCCGTAGGTTCTTTTTTAGGAACACTTAAAGATGTACCTGCTTCAGAATTAGCAACACATGTTATTAAAGCTGTATTAGAAGATAGCAAAGTAGATGTTAACAAAGTTGACGAAGTTGTCTTTGGTAATGTACTAAGCGCTGGCACTAAACAAGGACTAACAAGACAAGCATCAGTTAATGCGGGTATTCCTCCTGAAATTCCAGCCTATGGTGTCGATATGCTTTGTGGATCAGGAATGAAGTCTGTGCTCAATGCTTATCTACAAATTAAATCAGGACTTCATAACGTTGTTATTGCTGGTGGGGTTGAATCCATGTCAAGAGCTCCATTCTTAGTCGATGCTAAAGTTCGCTCAGGCAATAAGATGGGTGACTTAACCATGGCTGACCATATGTTAGTTGATGGCTTAACTGATGCATTTGAAGGATACCATATGGGTATTACAGCAGAAAATGTTGCTGAAAAGTATGGTATCACTCGTGAACAACAAGATGCATTTGCGATCGAATCACAACGTAAAGCCATTGAAGCAGATGATCGTGGCGATTTTGAAGATGAAATCGTAGGCATCGATGTTAAAGTAAGAAGAGATGTTGTTCATTTTAATAAAGATGAATATATTAATCGTGCGACTACTTTAGAGAAACTTGGTAAATTACGTCCTGCATTTAAAAAAGATGGAACTGTAACAGCTGGTTCTTCATCAGGAATTAATGATGCAGCAAGTGCCACAGTTGTTGTCTCTGAAGAAATGGTTAAAGAGCAAGGATTAACACCATTGGTTGAAATCATTGGGGTTGGTCAAGCAGGGGTTGATCCTGCAGTGATGGGTCTAGGACCTACACCGGCTATTGCTTTAGCTCTTAAACAAGCTGGCCTTAGCTTACAAGAGATTGATGTCATCGAGCTTAATGAAGCATTTGCGGCCCAAAGTCTTGGTGTCATTCATGAGTTAGTTGAAGAACATGGAATTGATCGTGATGAATTATTAGCTAAAACTAACGTTAATGGTGGTGCTATCGCAATCGGACATCCTATTGGAGCCAGTGGAAATAGAATCATCGTGACATTAATTCATTTGATGAAAAAACGTAACTTAAAATATGGCCTAGCTTCCTTATGTATTGGTGGAGGCATGGGTACTGCGATTGTATTAAAGAATACAGACGTAAAATAATGAAAAAACAGAACCTTCAATTTGAGGTTCTGTTTTTTATACTGTTTCTTCTAATCTTACTTCAGTGACTTCAGGAATTTCATCCATTAATATAGATTCAACGCCCATCTTAATTGTTACGCTAGAGAGGGCACAACCGATGCATGCTCCTAATAGTTTAACGTAAACGACTCCGTCGTCTTCTATGCGATCAAACTCGATATCACCACCATCACCTTGAATATAGGGACGGATTTTATTTAATGTATAAACAATCTTTTCTTCTAAGTTCATAACCTCACCTCTGTCAAGTATTATACCTAAAAAAGTTTGTGTTGGCTAATCATTTGATTATATTGAGAGTGAAGTGTCAATTTGATATAATACACAAGAAGAGGTGAAGTTTCATGGCAAGTTCCTATGAAAAAGGAGATATAGTAGAAGGTATAGTTACAAATGTACTCAATTATGGTATTTTCGTACATATTGATGCGGATACGACAGGGATGATACATATATCAGAAGTAGTCAATGGCTTTGTTATTGATATCAACCAACATGCTAGTATTGGTCAAACCCTTATCTTAAAAGTTTTGGATGTTGACAAAGAAAAGAATCAACTTAAGTTATCTCTCAGGAGTGCACCTAAGCAATTTCATCATCATTACAAAAACAGAAGATCTCGTAATTTAATTCAAAAGAGAAAACTATTACCACCTGATAAAATAGGATTTACTTCACTTCAAATGCAATTACCTCAATGGATAAAGGAGAGCTTAAACAATGATTAAATTGGACTTATCGAATGTGTTAGTTGATTATGATTTATCATCTTATCAAAAAGAAGTAACAAAAATTCATCAAATGATTCATGAACAAACAGGTAAAGGTAGTGACTATCTAGGATGGGTGAATTGGCCATACGAGTATGATCAAGAAGAATTTGATCGTGTTAAAAAAGCAGCTTTAAGAATTAGAGAACAGGCAAATGTTCTACTAGTCTGTGGTATTGGTGGTTCATATTTAGGAGCAAGAGCTGCTATTGAGGCTATCAAGGGACCCTATTATGACGATACTTTGGAAATTATTTATGTGGGTAATACATTTTCTTCGACAGCAATCACTAGAATTTTAAAGTATATTGAAAACAAAGAGGTTGCACTTAATGTAATTTCTAAATCAGGTAGTACAACAGAAACGGCGTTAGCTTTCAGAATATTTAAGCAGTTTATTGAGAATAAATATGGCGAAGAAGAAAGTATCAAACGTATTTATGTGACAACCGATAAAGAAAGAGGTTTATTAAGACCTCAAGTTAATCAAAAAGGCTATGAGAGTTTTGTTATTCCTGATTCAATCGGCGGTCGTTTCTCAATCATTACCCCTGTAGGTTTGTTGCCAATGGCAGCCGCTGGTATTGATATTGATGAAGTCATGAAAGGTCTAAAGAAAGCTTACGATGATTTGAATACTGATAAGTTAGAAGATAATTCAGCATATCAATATGGCGTAATGAGAAGAGTATTAGAGAAAACTGGTAAGAATGTGGAGATGTTTGTCTCCTATGAACCTCATTTAGTTTATATTGCGGAATGGCTCAAACAATTATATGGAGAGTCAGAAGGTAAAGAGGGTAAAGGTTTATTACCAACCTCTGTTAATAACTCAACCGATTTACATTCAATGGGACAATTTGTTCAAGAAGGTACTAAGTGTTTATTTGAAACAGTAATTACTGTTAAAGAACCAATCGAAGACATGTTATTTCCTAAAGCAAATGATAATGACGATGAAATGGATTATTTAGTAGGCAAATCATTACATTGGGTCAATGAACAAGCATTCAAAGGTACATTGAAAGCCCATGTCGAGGAAGGTAAGGTTCCTAATATTGTCTTAGAATTAAAGGATACATCAGCCTATAGCTTTGGCTACATGGTTTATTATTTCTTTAAGGTATTGGCTCTTAGTGCCTATATGTTAGATGTGAACCCATTTGATCAACCTGGAGTCGAAGTCTATAAACGAAATATGTTTAAGTTATTAGGTAAAGAATAAGAAAAAAAGTTAGCGAAATTGCTAACTTTTCTTATGGATTAAAGACTCTTGAATATTTTTGAATGTTTTCACTGACTGCTATTTGGAATTCATTATCATCAATATGTACAAAATCATCACTGGGGGCTTCTTGATCGCCATCAATTACCCAAACTACTCCAATTTGAGATTCTAGGTAAGCTTCATTAAATCTTTCAAGGAGTTCTAAACCAGATTGATAATCATGTAAATAGAAGATAGTTGAGAACAAATCAGCGAGACCAGAATCCTTAGTTATAATGGTGACACTTCTATGATAGTTAGAAGGCATTAGAGTAACAGGATCAACGAGATGGTGATAAATTGTGCCATTCTCATCAGTATAGAAACGCTGATAGTCACCTGAAGTCACCATGGAGATAGAACCATCTAATGTAATGGTATCGACTGATGAAGGATTAAGTGTAGAAGGTCTTGCGACACCGATACGCCATGGTCCATCAGGTTTACCATTAATTGTTCTGACATTACCACCAGCATTAATGGCTCCATGAGTCAGTCCTGCTTCTTCTAAAGTTACTGCAACTTGTTCAGTGACCCATCCTTTGGCAATAGCTCCTAAATCTAATGAAGCACCTTCTTTAGTAAGAAACACAGTGGAATCTTCTTTGTTAATTTCTAGTAAGTCATAGCCTGTAAGTTCTTTGGCTTCTTCTAGAAGGGTAATGCTAGGCACTTTACCTGGTAAATCTTCTTGATTATTTAACATGCCTGCTTCTCGATAGGCATGCCAGATCTCTAAGACTGCCCCTAAGGTCATATCAAATTTCTGGTCATTAAATTCATCATAATTTTGAGTGAATTCAATCAATTCGATAATATCAGGATCAACTTCCACTGGCATAATACCTGCTTGGTCATTAATTGTTTTAATGTTATTGACACCTTCGTAGTCTTTAAAGTGATCAAATATTTCATTATAATGAAGAAAATCTTCCCTTAATAGTTGAAAGTAGCCATCGAATTCTTCTTCTGAATAGGCATATCCTATTAGAACAATCTCAGTATCGAATCCGGCAGTTAGTGTGCGCTTAGTATATTGTTTTAATTCTTTTTCTTGAGTTTGACATCCTGTTAATAAAAGGATTGCCAATATAGAAATAATAATTTTTTTCATATTTTCACCAGAATGATTATAACACATTTGAAATTTAAATAATCACTTTACTGGACAAAAAGGGGGATGCGTGGCTAATCTTTCAAAATATCGTTCATTTTTAAAAGTTAGCATGGTATAATAACATATGTAACATGTGAAATTGTTATTAAAAAGAGGAAGGTGAGAGTATGTCTTTTTTATTAGGACCTATGCGTAAGCATATCGATGGGAAAAAACACTTAACAGACTCTAAAGAAATATTAGATGTTAAGACTCCTGATGAAGTCGCAATACCAGTAATTGCGATGGGTAAAATGGACCTTGAGATTCATGTCAAAGAGGGTGACTACGTTAAAGTAGGTACTTTACTTGCTGAGCGCTCAGATCATTTTGCGACACCAATTTATTCATCAGTATCTGGGACTGTTAAAGGTTTTGAGAAACGTTTTCATAGTTCAGGTGCTAAGAATGTAACTCACGTTGTGATTGAAAACAATCATCAATATGAGAGTGATACAATGCCTACATTAGATTATCGTAATGCTAGTAAGGATGAAATCGTTGATTTCATTAAAGAGCGCGGTATTGTGGGTTGTGGTGGTGCTGGATTTCCAACATTTGCTAAATATAACTCAGTACAAGCTGCTGAGGTTTTAATCATCAATGCGGTTGAATGTGAACCATATTTAACTACAGATTATTGCACATTAACAGATCATCTTGATGAGTTGGTCGAGGGGACACTAGCATTAACAAAAGCAGCTAATGCACAAAGAACTTTGGTCGCTATCAAAGAAGATAAAAAGGAATTGATTGGGCGTTTAAAGGAAGCTTTTGCGTCTTATCAAAATGTTGAAGTTAAAGGTGTACCTAATGTTTACCCGATGGGATGGGAAAGAACATTAGTGTATGAATTACTTAAAAAACGTTACGATAAATTACCTATTGAAGTAGGAGCTGTTGTAAATAACTCAACGACTGCTATCGCATTGGCTCAAGCCATGAGAACAGGTACTCCTATTGTTGAGAAAATCGTAACAGTATCAGGTGAGGGTATTAAGACACCACAAAACGTCAGAGTTCGTGTTGGTACTTCCATTGGCGCTATTTTAGAAGCATGTGGTGGAGTGAACCAAGAACAAACGTTTGTTATTTTTGGTGGTCCGATGATGGGTAAGACAATTCTTAAAGATAACTATGTTATTAATAGTTCGTCAAATTCACTTACGGTCTTACCGTTTGAAGAAGTTGATCCAATGAATTGTTTCCGTTGTGGACGTTGTAATGACCATTGTCCTGCAAATATTTTACCTGTCGAAATTCAAGACGCTGAAAAAGCTAAAGATTTAGATCGTCTTGTTAAATTAGAAGCCATGTCATGCATAGAGTGCGGTCTATGTACTTATGTATGTCCATCTAAAATTGATGTTACTGAGAATGTACGTCGTGCTAAGCGCGCATTGTCATTGAGAAAGTAGAGGAAAAACAAATGAAATTAAAATTTAGAGTTGCTCCAAGTCTCAAAGACAAATTATCAACACAAAGAGTCATGCGTGATTTAACGATCGCATTGACAGTTGTCTTGATTTTTAGCTGTGTGTTTTATGGCATGGAGTATGGTACAGAATATCTTATTAATATTTTCTTATTATTAGTCGCTTCAGTAGTAACTTCAACTGTTTTAGAATTAATTTTCGCTAAAGCAATGAAGATACCTTATAAGAGACAAATGTCGACATCCTTTCCATGGGTGACGCCACTTATTTTAGTCTTAATTATGCCAGTCAATACCCCTGTGTATGCAATGACTATTGCGACAGCGATTGCGGTATTCTTTGGTAAATTAGTGTATGGTGGTTTAGGACATAATGTCTTTAACCCAGCTGGTCTAGGTCGTGCTGTCCTTGGGGTAGCATTTGCTGGACAAGTAGTTGAAGATTTATCTACCGCAGCAACTCCAATTGGTTCAATGAACTCCTATGGTTGGTTGTTAGCTAATGAAAGTGTTGCTGGATTTGTTGAACAATTTGGTGGTTGGCAAGGCCTTCTTACAGGATGGCATGCTGGTTCACTAGGTGAAACTTCATTTCTATTAATCATTTTATTAGGAGTATTCTTAATTGTTCGTGAAGCAATTGATTGGCGTGTTCCAGTCTTTTATATCGCAACGGTCTTCCTTTGTGCAGCTGTCGTTGGTTTCACAGGTGGAGCTGGAATCTATTATCCAATCTATCATGTGGTAACAGGTGGTGTCGCTTTTGGTGCGGTCTTTATGTTAACTGACCCAGTGACCAATCCTACACATCCTTATGGAAGAGCTTTATTTGCGGTAGGTGCCGGTGTTTTTACCGTCTTACTACGTGTAAATGCAGCAATGCCAGGTGGGGTTGTATTTGCGATTCTATTTATGAATATGTTAAGTCCATTAATTACTCGTATTTTAGAGGGTAATCAAATTAAGACACTTAAGAAAGCACGAATTACAATGCTTGTATTTGTGGCCTTAGGTCTTGGTTTAAGTTGGTTATCTGGTTCAAATATGCAAGCTCAAGTTATTTCTGAAAGTCCTGTAGAAGAAATTTCTATTACAGAGGCAGATGGAGAAGTAACTTATGAATTAAGTTCTCCAGGATTTGTTAAAGCTAATCCGAATGTTTATGTTATTACAATTGATACAGCAACTAATACAATTACTAATGTTGAATGTACTGTTTATAATGACACACCAGGCTATGGAGATAAAGCAACAGCTGAAGACAATATTTCATTGTATGAAGGAATTGTGGTGTCAGATGTGGTTGAGACTGATGTAGATGCTGTCTCAGGCGCAACACTAACTTCAGATTCTATTAAGATTGCTGTTGAATATGCGATTGCACATTACAATGAAGGAGGTCAATAAGTATGAAAAATACACTTAAATTGACTATATTCCTTGGTCTTATCGCAGCCCTTTGTACTGGTATTTTAGCTGGTGTAGATATGTTAACCAAAGATCGTATTGCAGAGCAATCTGCAGGAGCAGAAACTGCTGCGCTTAAAGAATTATATCCAGATGCAACTTCATTTACAGTTATTGAGGATTTTGAAGCTGACAGTGAAGGTTTAGTTTTAGCAGCGTATCAAGTAGATGATACTGCGTATGCCTTTAGAGTTAGTTCTCAAGGTTTTGCTTCACCGGTCGTTTTCTTAATTGGTTTTGATAATGATGGAAGTAATTCAAAATATACCGTCTTAGAACAAAATGATACTGCTGGTATTGGTGATCGTATTTTAGCCGATGAGTATGTCAGTGATATGAGCGGTCTTAGTACTACCGATTCTTTCCCACTGATTTCAGGAGCTACTAAAACATCGGAAGCTGTTGTAAAAGGTGTTTCTGCGGCAGTAGAAGTCTTTAATTCAATCACTGGTTCTACTGGTGGACCTGCTGTAGAAGAACCAGAAGAAGATCCTGTGGCTCTATTGTCTGAGAGTGAAGGGGAAGCTAGCGTTACTTATGAAGTGGAATCGAAAGGTTTCGCTGGTAATAACGTCTTTGAAATTACAGTTGATACTACAGAACACACAATTGTTAGTGTTGTTTCTAAGGTATATAGTGATACACCAGGTCCTGATTATGGTGAAAAAGTAATTACTGAAGAAAACTTAGCTAGTTATGAAGGTTTAGTGATCAGTGAAGCAAATGTTGACGTAGTCTCAGGTGCTACTTTCACTTCTAACTCATTACAAGCAGCTGTTGATTTAGTGAAAGAACTTTATAGTGAAAGACCTGATGAAAATACAGCGGTGATTGAAGTAGAGGCACCAGGTTATAATCCTGATACTCCTAATATCATTGCGGTCCATATTAATAAAGAAACTAATACTGTAAGTGCTGTTAAGGTTGTTGAATTCAATGACACTAAAGGTTTGGGTGACCAAGCGACAACAGAAGAAAGATTAAACGAATACGTTGGTTTAACGATCGATGATGAAGTTAATGTTGATGTTGTAAGTGGCGCGACAGTGACTTCTAAAGCTGTTGATAAAGCGGTTGTTGAAGCATTAGCAATCCATGCAGAAGGGGGACAATAATCATGTCAGAAAATAAGCTAAGCAAAAAGGAAATTTTCTCAGCTGGTATTTTACGTGAAAACCCTGTACTAAGTCTTTTCTTAGGGTTATGTTCTACACTTGCAATTACTACAAATATTTACAATGCGTTAGGAATGGGTTTATCAGTTATCGTTATCTTAGTTTTATCTAACGTGTTGATTTCTTTGATACGTAATATTACACCAGATTCCATACGTATTCCTGTTTATATTATTATTATTGCGACATTGGTGAAGGTCTTAGAAATGTTTATGCATGCTTATGTACCATCACTATATACTGCATTAGGAACTTTCTTAGCATTAATCGTAGTGAACTGTATGATTCTTGGACGAGCAGAAGCTTTTGCTGCCAAGAATACAATGGTTGATTCTGCGATTGATGGACTGGGAATGGGTATTGGCTATACGATCATTATATTTATTATTTCGTTTGTTCGTCAAATCTTATCTACAGGTTCATTAAGTTTATACAATCCTTTGACGACTGAATCTATTTTCTCGTTACAGTTGATTCCAGATGGCTATACGATTGCGTTGTTTGGTGAACCTGCAGGGGCTTTCTTAACTTTTGCGGTGTTGATTGCTTTGGCTGTCTATATCCAAGATACTTCAAGTCGTAAGAGTGCTAAAAAAGCACGTGGAGGTAAAGCATAATGGCAGAAATTCTAAGTATGTCCTTTACTCTTATTTTTATAGAGAATATCGTTTTAACTAAATTCTTAGGAATGTGTCCTATATTAGGTGTTTCTAAGAAATGGTCTTCAGCTTTCGGGATGGGACTAGCTGTTTTGTTTGTTATCTTTGGTTCAAGTGTGATTACTTACTTTGTATATCATCAAATACTAGTTCAATTTAGTATTGAATACATGGATTTATTAGTCTTTATCTTGATTATTGCGGCCTTTGTTCAGTTTGTTGAATTATTCTTAAAGAAAATTAGTCCTGCTCTTTATAAGAGCTTAGGTATCTTCTTACCTTTAATTACAACAAATTGTGTCGTTCTTTATGTAACATTAGAGAACATGAAACAAGGTTTTAATGTCAGTGAAATGATGACTTACTCGATCGCTGTATCGGTAGGCTTTATGATTGTATTATTGATTTTCTCAACAATTAGAGAACGTCTTAATGCGGCAGCAACACCTAAGCCTTTCCATAACAATGCGGTAGCGATGGTTACTTTGGCTTTCATGTCAATTATCTTTAGCTCATTAGCTGGAGTTATTTAAATGTTGCCTATTTTATTTGGTGTATTACTCGCAGTGATTTATTGTGTTTTGTACTATCAAAACCAAAAGACACCACGTCCAGAGGGTTGTGAAATCCCTTCTGGTTTCTGTGCTAGTTGTTCAGATGAACACTGCGAAATAAGAGTATAGGAGAAAAGAATGTTATTTTTTGAAGATATCGCAATACCAATGTTGATTATTGGAGCTATGGGTGCTTTATTAGGTTTAATCTTAGCGATTGCTGAAAAAGTATTTGAAGTCCAAGAAGATCTTCGTATCAAGGGTGTGTATGAGTTGTTACCACATTACGATTGTGGAGCCTGTGGCTATCCTGGTTGTCAAGCATTTGCTCAAGGATTAGTGGATGAAGAATTCAATCGTGTCTCACTTTGTAGACCTTCTAATCCTAGTCAACGTGAAGCTATTATGGATTATATGAACACAACTCCTGGCCCTAATGGAGAAATATTTGAAGTAACAATATAAACTACCTGAAAAAGGTAGTTTTTTTATGTTAAATCATTGAACTGAATGCCTTGAATTGTTAATATAGACACACCAAAAGGGGAGCGTTATATGATTTTAACCATTGATGTTGGCAATAGTAATATTGTAACTATTGGCTATAGTGAAACAGGCGAGATATTATTTAATAAGAGAGAGACAACGCTAAAGGGTGTAAAAAGAGATGAATATCTCAATCTTTTTGTGACGATGAAAAAAGAAATTAATTCTTTTGTTAATAAAATTGTACTTTCATGTGTCGTGCCAAGTATGTGTGATCATATTGTGTCATCTTTAGAGGAAGTGTTTGAACAAAAAGTTGATGTCTTACTTAAGTCAAAAGTACCTCAATTAAATGTTGCCCTTGATGATCCTAATGAATTAGGTGCTGATTTTGTGGCAACAACTCTTGGTGCATATGAAAAGTATGATAAACCTGTGATTATTGTTGATATGGGTTCTGCCACAAAGATTTCAGTAGTCGATCGTCAAATGAACTTCTTAGGTGGTGTTATCCAGCCTGGCATTGGTATCATGGCTAAGGCTCTTAATGACCATATACCTCATCTTCCTCCAATTGAAATAAAGCGTCCAAAGCTAATTTTAGGTAGAAATACGATAGAATGTATTCAATCAGGTATCATCAATGGAGCAAAAGCTTCAGTTATTGAATTGTCTAATCAAATTGAAAAAGAGATAGGACAAAAATGTGAGAGAGTGATAACTGGAGGTTATTCGAATTTATTTTATGATACAACATCATTTAAAGTTGATCCTCATTTATTAAATGATGGACTTTATTACTATTCTCAAAGGAGTAAAATATATGAACAATCAAAAAACTAAATCTATTGTCTACAATGCATTATTGATAGCCATTGTTGTAATATTAGCTGTAGTCCCTAATTTAGGTTTTATTCAAGTAGGCGGTATGGCGATCACAATCGTACATATACCTGTAATCATTGCCGCAATTTTATTTGGCTATAAATCTGCCTTATTGATGGGATTTGCTTTCGGTATATCTTCATTGTTAGTGGCGGCCACTAGAGGGGCAGCATTTGATATTCTTTATGTCAATCCTTTAGTTTCTGTAGTCCCTCGTGTCTTATTCGCAATTGCTACGGTAGCTATTTATAATTTTACTAAGACTTTAATTAAAGATGATATTATAAACGTTGGAATTAGTGCCTTCTTATCAAGCTTAGTCCATTCTATTCTAGTGATTAGTGCGCTTTATCTTTCGGTATCACTAGGTTTCGCAGATGAATTTCTATCAATGATAAGTGGTGGGTTCTGGGCCTTTATCTTTGCGATGATAGGTCTTCAAGTATTAGGTGAAGCGGTCTTAGCGACCATTGTCACAGTTCCTGTAGTGAAAGCTTTACGTAAGGTAATTAATAGATAATTAAAACGACCCTAAGGGTCGCTTTTTTTAAAAAAAATAAACCCCACAATGAGTGGGGTACTTTTTATCTAATGGGGTGACCGACGGGACTTGAACCCGCGAGTGCCGGAGCCACAACCCGGTGCGTTAACCAACTTCGCCACGGCCACCATCTAAGTGCCTATACATAATAAAACATTTAAAAGTGTTTGTAAAGTACAAACTTCAAAAAGTTGAACATAAGGAGTACATTTGGTTCAAAATGTTACTTCTCTCTTCTTTAAACCCTTTATAATTTGTGCTATTATAGAACAAGAAGTGATAGGAGGAGTGCAATGCGTAAGGAGATTTATGCATCGTTAGCTATCGCAGATCATGAGATACGAATTTTAGTCAGCGAGTTTCATAACGGTCGACTAAATATTCTCAAGGTTGAACGCGTAGAACATAATGGTGTCAAGGACAATCAAATCATTAACGAAAATGAGATTATTGGCGCTATCAAAAAAGGTATCAAACATATTGAATCAAATCTTCAGTTCAGTATCGTTCGCGTGTTACTTCTTGTTGAGTCTAAACACATGCAACGAGTTAATAAATCATTAAAATCTGATATCACTGATCCATTAAATAGAGTTCAAATGACAAATGTTCAACATATTTTCCAACAGGCGCATAATTTAGCTCCCTTGGAGAACTTGGAACTTATTAATGCGGAAGTATATCGATATAAATTGAATGGATCATATTTAAGGAAATCACCAATTAACGAAAGAACTAATCGCCTCAATGCTGAGGTTGATTTATATTATTGTGATCGACAATATGTATATCAACTAGCGCACATTGTAGAACAATCAGGTTTACAGATATTAGATGTTTGTCTCGATAGTTTTGCGATAGGCAAAGAAGCAAATTTAATCACAAAATCACCAGAGGAGTACCTAATCGCTGTCAATATTGAAAGACAGTCTACGACTTTGAGTCTATTTTATCGTCATCGATTAGTACATACTGAGATTATTGACAAAGGATATGGTATATTTATTGAAGAGATTTCTAAGGATTTAAAAATCCCCAATAGTGTTGCCTCAAGACTCGTGGTAGGCAATGTAGATTTCTCTTTGGATACTTATTCAAAATATCCAGTGTACTTATGGTCACAAAATAGACAGTCATATACTTGTTCACAACAAGACTTGATGGACATCATCAAAAACAGTAGTGATAGACTCTTTTCAACTATACAGGAAGCTTGTCAACCAATCATTGAATCAGGTTCTACAAAGCTATATTTGGTAGGAGAAGGTTCAATGTTAAAGGGTATTGATCATAAACTTAGTGAACTCTTAATGATTGATGTGAAAAGTTATCTACCAACTACTTTAGGGGCACGAGATGGAGCCTATGTTGCTTCATTAGGTGCATTCTATGATTATATAGATCATCAACAATTTCAAAATTATCATGAAGTCTCTATTTCGGTAGTAGATTATGAAGAAGCAATGCAAACAAAATCACCAGATGGTCAACAGACCACTTTCAGTACTAGATTAAAATCATTTATCAAAGATCCAATAAAGGGAGGCACTAATAATGACCAATGACATGTATTCACAAGTAGCAAAAATTAAGGTATTTGGCATAGGAGGCGCAGGCTGCAATGCCATTAATCGCATGGTTGACGAAGGGATGCAAGGTGTTGAATTCTATGTAGCCAACACTGACTTGCAAGTTCTAAATGGCTCATTAGTTAACAACAAAATCATTCTAGGAAGAGAAACAACCAAAGGCTTAGGTGCAGGAGCCAATCCTGAAATTGGTCGTAAAGCTGCCCAAGAAAGTGAAGAAGAAATTCGCGAAGCTGTATCAGATGCCGATATGATTTTCATTACCGCTGGCTTAGGCGGGGGAACTGGCACAGGAGCAGCACCTATTTTCGCTAAATTAGCTCAAGAAGCTGGAGCACTCACTGTTGGTATCGTTACCAATCCCTTTACATTTGAAGGATCTCTTCGTACCAAGCAAGCTAAAGAAGGTCTAGAAGAGCTTAAACAATATACCGACTCTTTAATTATCGTCAGTAACAATCGATTATTAGAAGTCATCGGTAATATTCCCTTTAGAGATGCCTTTAAGGAAGCAGACAATGTCTTACGACAAGGTGTCCAAACTATAACTGATTTAATCGCCGTACCAGCACTAATTAACCTGGATTTCGCGGACGTAAGATCTGTTATGGAAAATCAAGGTGCCGCATTAATCGGTATTGGAATGGCCGAAGGAGAGAACAAAGCAGAAATCGCTGCTCAAAAAGCAATTACTTCACCACTCCTTGAAGCTCAAATACAAGGAGCCAGTCGTGCCATTATTAACGTCACTGGTGGTGAATCTATAACTATTTATGATTCTAATGATGCGGTCGAATTTATTCGTAGTGCTGCGGGCAGAGATATAGATATAATCTTTGGGGTCGCAATTAACGAACAACTAGGAGACAATATTATAGTTACAGTCATCGCTACAGGCTTTGAAGAAAATGGTGAGAAACCAATGTTTAATCACAAGGTAGAAACTAAAAATGATAGTTTCGAAGAAATACCTGTTGAAAGAGTTGATACCATAGAAGAAGAAGAGCCTGGAGACATTCCAACTTTCTTTAGAAGATAACAAAAAACCTCTCAAATTGAGAGGTTTTAATATGGTTTAACGATAAGCTCTTTCATAGTATTTAGGAATTAAATCCTTACGATCATATTTTTTCGCAATTCTCAAATACAGATTGCTATCACGAAGCAATTCTCGGCCACACGCTACTAAATCAGCATGGTCATTCTCTAAGACATTAACGATGTCTTCTTCTGTATTCAATAGACCCACCGCAATTGTAGGTGTATTAAGTTTATTCTTGATTTTATCAGATAAAAATACTTGATATCCAGGTTGTACGACGATTTCTTTATTAGGTCTCACATTACCACCACTACTCACATGAATACAATCGATATCTTTCTCTACTTCACGAAGATAGTTAATCATGTCATTTACATCATAACCTTCAGTATTAAATTCATCAGCAGATATTCTTAAAATAAGTGTTTTATCAAATTCTGATTTAATCGCTTCAATTATTTGTTGAAGAAACAATAATTTGTTTTGACCATATTCATCCTCTCTTATGTTAGAAATAGGACTTAGAAACTGATGAATAAGATATCCATGGGCTCCATGAATCTCAAACGCATCAAAACCAGCCTTATTAGCACGTTGGGCAGCCATTTTGAAGTCTTGAATAATTCTCTTAATCTCATGGATAGAAAGCTCTGTAGGCACGTCTAAGTAGTCATACGACCTTATGGCACTTGGTCCATAGTGAACAGGGTCATCACTTGTCGATTTTCTTCCCGCATGGTTAAGTTGTATCGCAATTTTACTACCATGAGTATGGGCTGCTTTAACAAGTTCACTCAATCCTGTGATGTGATCATCAGAATAGATTCTTAAGTCATAAGAAGAAATTCGACCTTCAGAAGAAACTCCTGTCGATTCAACGATAATTAATCCAACCTCTCCCATCGCTCTAGCATGATAGTGACTTTTATGAAAGTCTGTCACAAAGCCATCTTTTTTAAAGACTTGATACATACACATAGGTGGCATCACCAGTCGGTTTTTTAACTCTAATTGATTAATAGTAATAGGATCAAATATTTTCATTCCAATCTCCTTTAACTTTTATATTATAGGACATTTTAAGCTTAAATCATAATATAAAGCAAGAAAGGAGGTTGTCATATGAGTGCAGGAACAGCCTTAGTAGCCTTAGGTATTTTAGCTGGAGTTGCTGCGGTATACAAAGTTATTACTTCACGAAGTGGTTCGTTTAGCTTTTTCAATCTTAAATTACAATGGGGAAGATAGATGAAGATTAGTGAAATGACTATTTCACAGAGGCCACGTGAAAAAGCAATCTTATATGGAATCGATTCTTTATCGGATCATGAATTATTAATGTTAGTACTAAGACATGGTAATTCCAAAACAAACGTATCACAGATTGCCCTAGATGTTTTGAAGTATTCCGAAGGCTTATCAAAATTACACAGGATGGAATCC
>JAAZEF010000030.1 GCA_012512455.1 Erysipelothrix sp. | reverse complement strand
ATAGATGTTTTACCATTAAGTCTTGTTTTTTCTGGCGCATACAATAACTTACCGTCAATTGTTTTCGCAATATATTCAATAGGTGTTCGAGATAATAGTTCAATTGACTTTGCGGTATCTCCTAAGAGTAAATCAGAAATATTAGAAATTGTTAGAATTCCTTGAAGTTGATCTAAATGATTCACCACTGCTAAAACTGGCTGTTTGCTTTTAATGCTATCCATTAATTTAACAGCTTCCATGATGGTAGTTTGAGGAGAAACTTTAATTGCTTCATCCATTTCAATCTCATCTAATTGACTTCGGGCATCATGAAGAAACATCGGTTCACGGACATTGAAACGATCCAATAAATATTTAGTTTCAGCATTCACAGGTCCAATACGACACGCGATCGCATTGACGTTCATTTTTTGTTTCAATTCAGCATAAGCAATAGCGGAAACAATCGAATCTGTATCAGGATTACGATGACCTGTTATATACACGACTTCATTACTATTAACACTCATAATAAGTTCACCTCTCACATAATTGTATTAGATTTAGGCCTCAATTACTAGACCTTTTAATCATGAACCATCATTCATGTTGAAAAAAAACAGACAATTTTGCCTGTTTTTATTCAATCGAATAGATTTTCATAGAATGATTCAATATATTAGGATTGGGTTTTCTATTTTTATGACCTTCTCTATGTTGGTCACTTTTCTTAAAATTCATCAAATGTTCTTTTGATTCCCAACGCATTTGTACTAACATGATATCCATCTCTTTATCTTCAGTATTAAGAAAGATATCCTTACCAAGATAACCCTCAAAATCTAATTCTCTTTGTTTTTGACGTGTTACTTCTTCATTACCACTACCTTTCACTAACTGAAAGGTTCTTTGATCAATAATTGCCATATTACTCCTTATCCATAGATTGCTAGAGGACCATTTGGTCCATCAATAATTTTAATATTTGTATCAAATGTCTCAGATAACAACTTAGGGCACATAATATCTGCGGTACAACCAAAGGCACAAATCTTACCACTCTTCATGGTACAAATACGATCTGAATACTTGGCCGCAAAGTTAATATCATGGAGCACCATTACAATAGTACGCTTAAATTCATCAGCTGCTCTTCTTAAATGACACATCATTTGGACCGAACGAGCCACATCTAAGTTGTTTAATGGTTCATCTAGAAGAACTACATCTGTCTCTTGACATAGGACCATTGCGACATAGGCGATTTGTCTTTGTCCACCAGATAATTCATCGAGATAGCGATTTTCAAGTTCAGTTAACCCTAGAAAATCAATATATTTTGAGATAATTTCTTCATCTTCCTTCGTTAAACGTCCTTTAGTATAAGGAAAACGTCCAAAACCAACAAGTTGTCTTACAGTTAATTTAGTTACAAAATGATTCTCTTGTCGTAATATAGCCATGTTTTTAGCAAGTTCCTCCATATTACCTTCAGAGACATCAAGTCCAGATACTTGAATATTACCCTCGTCCATTTTTAAAAGTCTACCAATCATTAAGAGTGTCGTGGATTTACCGGCCCCATTAGGTCCAATAATTGAAGTAATTCCAGCTTTTGGTATCTCCAAATTGAGTTCACCTATTTGGACTTCAGATGAATATTTTTTAGTAACATTTTGTAGTTTTATCATAATTTTCCCTTTCTGAAAATGAGAATTAAGAAGGTACCTCCACCAATTAGTTCAATAATCACTGAGACAACTCCTTGTGCATTAAAGACATGATACATAAGGAAGTATGCTCCAGAAAGAACTAAGAAGCTTAAGGCTATTGCCATGGGGAAGAGGTATTTGTGATTGTAAGTAGGCGTCAATTGATAGGTTAATGTCGCTACTAGAAAACCAAAGAATGTCATTGGTCCTACTAAAGCCGTTGAGATTGACATTAAGATAGAGACTAAGACTAAGGTTTGAATTAATCCTTTTTGATAATTCATCCCTAGATTAGTACTGACATCTTTTCCTAATGACAACACATTAAGCTTGTTGGAACTAATCATAAAGAGCACGATGACCAGGATAACAATCGGTATGACAATGGGGAAATATTCAGGGTCCGCATTATTGACTGAGCCATATAAGCGGGCTTGTAAGATATCAAATTCAGAGGGTGACAATAATCTTCTCATAAAGGAAGACAGAGATCGTAACCCAGTACCTATAATAATACCGATGAGTAACATGAATTGCAAATTACCAAACTTACCTGTCAACAATGTGCCATAGAGTAATAACGATAAGACCACCATGGCAACAACTTGAATTAAGAAAGCTTGAGTCCCACTGAAGGCGACCAAGGCACCGATCCCAAAGAAATAAAGAACACTGGTTTGGATAGTGGTATAGAGTGCTTCAAATCCTAATAAGGAGGGCGTAATAATTTTATTATTGGTCACACTTTGAAACGCAACTGTTGCTACACTTTGGGTTACTGCCGCAATTGCCATCGCAATGATTGCATTCATTCGTCTTCTTACTACGGGGATAAAGGACGATGAAGTGACAGGGACAGGATTGTTATAAACTAATAAGCCAAATGCCGCAAGTAATCCTAAAATAACGACAACCCCAAAGATTATCCAATATTTTCTCTCTTGTTGTTTTGTCTGAAAATCATGAACCATTCTACTTTCTTGTATCATGTGTGTTTTCTCCTTTGGTAAAGAAGAATACTAATAAAGACCACTGATCCTAATGTCCCTAAGATTAATGAGACAGGGACTTCAAATGGAGCGATAATAGTTCTTGCTAGAATATCACAGGCCATAATAGTGGCCATTCCAACTAGCGCTACCCATGGTAAGTTTTCTTTAAGATTATCACCACGTATCATTGAGACAATATTGGGTACAATAAGTCCTAAAAATGGTAAGTTACCAATTACAGCGGCGACTACTCCGACAGAGAGTGAGACTAATGCGGTTCCGATTAAAATAATACGGTTATAATTTAATCCTAAATTAGTGGCAATGTCTTCACCTAAACTTGCGAGAGTTAAACGATCCGCAAATATATAGATAATAATGGTGACTAAGACAATCACCCACAAGTATTCATAACGACCTCTTTGAATTGAGGCAAAGGAGCCTTGAAACCAAATCTCTATGGATTGGGTCTTATTGAAGACAAGTCCTAAGAAAGTAGAAAATGCTGAAACAACGGCTCCCATCATGATCCCAATAATGGGTACGATGAGTGATGATTTCAGTTTAACCTTTCTTAGTAACAAGAAAAATAGCATCGTTCCTACAAAGGAGAACACAATGGCTCCACTCATCCGTTGCACTAAAGATGGTGCGGGAATAATAATGTAAATTAATAACAATCCTAAACCTGCCCATTCAATGGTTCCGGTAGTCGTAGGTTCTACAAATCTATTTTGTGTCAACAACTGCATGATCATACCTGAGATTGCCATCGCTGCACTTGATAACATCAAGGCTAGTGTTCTGGGGACACGCGTAATAAAAAACATCTCCCACCCATCACTTTGACCTGTTATATCGTATGCTCCAGTCGCTAATGAGATGATAGCTAAAATAATTGTAATGACCACCATCAACACAAATGATTTGGTCCACATTCCTTTTATAGTTAAACCCTGAGAAGAGCTCATTGCCTTCTCATAGTTGCTTGACTTCTTAAACAATATTTACACCTTACTTATTAAATGCTTCAGCTAAACTATTGAAAATTTCAATAAATGTTTGAATGGATTCGTTAGTATAAGTATCATTTGGCGCATACACCACTTGACCTTCTTTAACAGCAGTTACATTTTGAAGTGCTTGCGCATTTTCAATAACATCTGCTGCTGGTACTGCTCCATCTACAGTGCTTACACTCGCATCACGATCTAAGACCATTAACCAATCTGGATTGCTTTGCGCAATAGCTTCTACTGAAATGTCATCACCTTGGTGATCAGAACTGGCATCTCCAACTTCTAATGATGGTGTCCATCCTAAGATTTGATAGATTGGTCCCCACACACGACCTGATTTTGGTGCTGAAAATCCAATCTCTCCACCTGAGACAACTACACTCATAACAGTATCAGTTTCGTTATAAGCAGTTTTTGCGTCTTCAATAGCTTTGTCAAATTCAGCGATTAATTCAGCTGCTTCATCATTTTTATCGAAAATCTTACCTAAGGAAAGAGTTGTTTCCTTAAAGCCGTTAACTAAGTTTTCACCTTGAGCATTAGTATTTTCTGAGACATCAATATTTAAGTCTAATACAACTGCTTCAGGTACTATTTCAACAATTTGGTCATAGTAACTTGCGAAACGTTGACCGACAATAACTAGTTGTGGTTCTACTGCCGCGATAACTTCTAAATTTGGTTCACGGTGATTTCCAATATCTAATACTTCTTCGTCTAAAACATATCCGCTATCGGCAATCATGACACCTTTTGGTGCGGCTGCTAATTTGATTCCCCAAGCTTCAAGTGTTTCAAAGGTGCGATTATCTAAAGAAACAACAGTTTCTGGATTAATAGGGACACTCCATGTTCCATGAGCGTCTGTAATTTCGACAGTTTGAGCTGTTGGTTCATTGTTTCCATTATTGTTATTACTGCCACCATCAGCATTAGTACATCCGACTAATACTAACATTAGTGTTATTAAAATAATTGACAATTTGATATTAAACTTCATTATATTCTCCTTGACTTTAGTCTATTCAATAAAATAATATCTTCTTAAATGCTTAACAAAAAAGTTAAGACTTAATTATACTATCTCTTCTAATACGTCTTAATGCTCACAAAAAAATAACCCACGAGTGGCCACCTCATGGACATTATATAATATAAAAATTCCTTCTATATTCACAAAAGAGAGCGTATCGTCGCATCCTTTGCCACCTACCTTCTATTGGTACTAATTGTAAGGGTTATCTTTCTTTTAGTCAAGAAAGACGTTCATATCACTTTCCTTTTAAATTCAAATGATTTATAATAATGATTTTCATTATCAATCACCGTTTCATCTGTACCTGTTTCATAATTTTAATGTACAAACTATGGGGTAATAATTTGCTTGATATTATCGAAAATTTATTCCGTATTCCCGGATGACTTACCCGTCTCTTTTTAGACAAATCTTTAATACCAACTTTGACAATCTTGGCAGGATCACTAATAAACAGCTTACCTAACAGACTATTACTATCTATCTGAGCCCGTTGATGAAACTCTGTTTTGGTAGGTCCTGGACATAAACAAGAGACCACCACATTATAATCCTTACTCTCTTCATAAAGAGCCGATGACAATGACAGTACATAGGCCTTAGTCGCATAGTATTGAGCCATTAGTGGACCAGGGAAATAACTAGCGACTGATCCTACATTTAATAGATAGCCACTTTGTTTCTCTTTCATCTTCTTTAAGACCACATGACTGATTAATGTTAATGCCTTCATATTAATATCTATCATATTTGAGACAAGATTTTCTTCCATGTCTACAAAATAACCATGGTAACCAAGTCCTGAATTATTGATGACCACATCAAAAGAAATATCTCTTATTTCTTCTAAAAAATCATTTAAACTATTCTCATCACTAAAATCACATGGCAATAATGTGACTGATGATTTTATATTACTTTTTAATTCTTCTAACTTACTTAATGATGTCCCTTGTAGAAATAAATGATTGTTATCTTTATCAAAATAATGTGTAAATTCTTTACCAAAACCACCACTAGCTCCTGTTATTAATATGTTTGTCATAAATAAGTCTCCTTGCTTGAACTAAGTATATCGCATTTGTGATAATATAAAAAAGGAAAGGAAATTAATTATGAAAAGAACATTACTTGTTGGCTCTGCCATGTTATCAATTATTTTTCTTACAATGTATATTTATTTTATGGTTACTTTCTCGTTATCATTAGATCAAGACCTTGCTGGATGGGGTGTCTTGGCGCTATTAGTCATGAGTCCTTCAGCTCTTATGATGTTAATTGGTTGTATCTTCAATATTCTTTACAATGTTAAACAGAAACCTAATCAACTTTTATCAGCTGCCATCTTCTATAGTGTGGGTTGTGTTATTGTGTATCAAATCTTTTATTTCTCAATCCTTCAAGCACTTATCTGTTGGTTCTTCTGGTTTCAACTTAGAAAAGAATTAGCATAAAAACCGCGAAAATGCGGTTTTTTAGAAATCAAAAGATTCATATTTTAAGACATCCATCATATGTTGGATGTTACCATCGCCAGCAAAGCGATTACGATTCTCAAAGTCTTCATTGATATCAACCCATACTAATGGGTTTTTTTCTTCCACAAGCGTGACACCATTTTTCAAAACTCCAAAAGCAACAAATAATTCATAGTCCAATTGATGATATTGAAAGGTTAACAGTGGCTTAAGGGTAATATCTTTTGGAGTAATTCCACTTTCTTCTTCCATCTCACGATAACAAGATTCCATCAATGTTTCATTGGGTTCCTTTTTGCCACCAATCGCATTTAATAATCCTTTATAGGGATCTTTTTGTCGCTGGCACATTAAGACTTTCTGTTGTGTCTTATCGAACACTAGAATAATATTGACTTGTCTCATTTATGTTAACTCACTTTGTCCCTTATAAAGACTGGCATAACGGCCATCCATGGCCAATAAATCATCATGGTTACCTCGTTCAATGATTTCACCATCTTCTATCACTAATATAGCTTGTGAATTACGTACCGTTGAAAGTCTGTGTGCTATCACAAAGGTCGTTCTTCCTTCCATCAAGGAATCCATCCCCTTCTCAACTAAGCGTTCAGTTCGGGTATCAATGGAAGAGGTCGCTTCATCCAGTATTAAAATCTTAGGATTTGCGACAGCGGCTCGTGCGATATTAATTAGCTGTCTTTCACCTTGAGATAAACCTGAACCATCCCCTGTAATAACAGTATCGTAACCATGTTCTAAATTGATGATAAAGTGATGCGCATTGGCTAACTTAGAGGCAGCGATACATTCTTCATCTGTCGCATCTAACTTACCGTAGCGAATATTATCCATGATGGTTCCAGTGAATAGATGAGTATCCTGTAGTACCATGGCCATGTTTTCTCTTAATGAGAAACGATTGACATCACGAATGTTTTGTCCATCGACTAAAATGGCACCATCATCTATTTCATAGAATCGAGAAATCAGATTGGTAATAGTCGTTTTACCGGCTCCTGTTGATCCTACAAAAGCAATCTTTTGGTTAACTTTCGCATAGAATGAAACATCTTTGAGGACTGGTTTATCTTCTACATAGCCAAAATCAACATGTTCAAAGACAACATCACCAACCACATTTTCTAATAACTGTTCACTATCGTTAATTGCTTCTAAAGGTTGATTCATTACTTCAAAGACTCTTTCGGTAGCAGAGATGGCTGAGTTGATCATTGTGTATTGGTTGGAGATCATATTAATAGGACGTCCAAATTGACGAGTCATGTTGACAAAGGCCGCAAAACTACCGATGGTCACTAGATTATTAATGGTTAAGAAACCCCCAGCGACACCGACTAGAGCATAAATTAACATATTAAGATTCTGCATCATGGGCATGAGTAACATTGAGAGAGCTTGTTGTTTAAATGACTTCATGGAGAAATCATGAGATAGTTCATTAAATTCTTCTAATGTTTTCTCTTCTCTGGTAAATAATTGATTAATTGCATTACCTTCAATAGTCTCTTCTATATAACCATTCAGTGCACCTAAGGCCTTTTGTCTTTGGCGAGATGCTTTTCTTGAATGTTTGGATACTAAGATGACTAGAAAGACTAACAATGGTGTAACTGCGACAATGACTAAAAATAACAGTGGACTTAGGACAAACATTACGATTAAGGTACCAAATAAGGTCATGATATTGGTTAAGAAGGTCCTTAAGGTATCTTGTAGTGTTTGACCTATCACATCGATATCGTTAGTAAAGCGACTCATTAGTTCCCCGTGTTGTTGAGTATCATGATATGAGACTTGGGTACGTATTAAATGGTGATAAAGGTCTGTTCTTAAGCGATGAGTTGTATCTTCGGAGACAGTTAACATGATTCGTGAGGCAATATAAGTAAAGATTATTTCTAATAAATAAACTACTCCTAAAATAGTGACTAAAAAAATAATTCTTCTCATCATTTCATTAGGATCTAAAGACCCCGATAAAGCTTGTTCGACTAAATTTAGTATGGGACTGATGGCATAAGAGCCATAAAGAGATCCTATGGTCGATAACATCATGAGTCCTATCGCGACAACAATCATCCAACGATATTTTCCTAGATAGGCAAATAATCTACGGAGTGTTTGCTTTGCGTCTTTGGGTTTAACGGGAACGATGACACCTCTTCTTGACATTAGATGACCTCCTTTCTCATTTGGCTTTCATAAATTTCTTGATATATAGCATTAGATTCTAAGAGTGATTGATGGGTTCCATAACCGACCATTTCCCCTTTTTCTAGCACAATTATCTTGTCACAATGAGATATCGAAGAAATCTTTTGAGCAATATTAATAATTGTGGTATCTTTTAATTCACTTTGGAATGTTTCGTTTATTTGAGCTTCAGTGGCTTGATCTAAGGCTGATGTTGAATCGTCTAAGACTAATATTTGTGGTTTCTTGACTAATGCACGTGCGATACTAAATCGTTGACGTTGACCACCTGATAGGTTAGTACCCCCTTGAGTGATCATACCATCGACACCATCAGGGTTGCCTTTGATGAAATCGTATATGGAGGCAATTTTGGTGGCTAAAATGACATCGTCACGTGTCGCATCAGAATTACCCCATCGTAAATTATCTAGATAACTTCCCGTAAAGAGCACTGATTTTTGAGGAACGAATCCTATCATTTCCCGTAATTTTTTAAGATCTAATTGATTGATATTAACTCCATCGATTGTAATTTCGCCATCGATGGGATCAATGAGTCGTACTAATAGATTGACTAACGTGGATTTACCACTACCGGTACTTCCAATAATTCCTAATTGTTCTCCTGGTAAGACTTCAAAGTTGATGTCTTTTAGGATGTATTGTTCATTATCTAAATAGTATTTAAATGACACATCATTAAATTGAACATGTCCTTTTATATCTGATAAAGCACTCACATCTCTTGGACTTGTGATATCAATTTCTTCATCCATGATTTCTTTTAATCGATCAGTTGATGCTTTGGAGCGTGAGATCATGGAGAAAATCATGGTGATCATCATCATTGAGAAGAGTGTAAAGCGCATGTAGTTTAAGAAAACTAAAAGGTCTCCTAAACGTAATGTTTGACTAAAGACTGCGAAGTAACTTCCTAATAACATAATGGCTAAGGTTGCTAGGTTTAGACATAACATCATGACAGGGTCTAAGAACAAGAAAATTCTTTGAGCTTGAATACTTTTTCCTTTTAAGTCTTCACTAGTGGTTCTAAACTTGTGATCTTCATAATCTTCTCTTACAAATGATTTAATTAAGCGAATATTGATGAGACCTTCTTGAACATTTTGGTTTAAGCTATCAAGTTTTTGTTGAACTTTTCGAAAGCGAGGAAAGCCATAAATAATAATTAGACCCATGACAAATAATAGAAAGACAACTAATGCTAAAACGATGTAAGCCATTCGTTGTTCTGTGTTCCAAACGACAATGACGGCAGATGCTAACATGATAGGTGATCTGACTAATAGTCTTAGGGCGAAATTAAGAGTTCTTTGAATAAAGTCGATATCAGTTGATAAGCGAGTGACTAAGGAACCTGTTGTATATTTACTTGTTTTCTTTAGTGAGAAGCGTTGAATCTTCTTAAAGATTGTTTCTCTAACTTCAAAGGCTACTTTATTACTGACTAGACTTGAGAAAGAGGTTGATCCTGCTCCTAAAAAGAAGTTTAAGATGGCAAGTCCTGTCATTAATAAACCGGTGGAAACAATGTATTGAAAGTTTGCGTTTGGTATTCCGTTATCGACAATATTGGCCATCAGTTGTGTGTTGTATAAATCGATGAACACGACTGAGATGGTACAGAATATTGACAAGAAAGTGAGCCATTTATGATTTTTTAGAAATGTTAAGATTTTAATCATAGATTACCTCCTTCTATTAATTGAACCATTTGATTAAAAATATCATTGAGAAAAGATCGTTGTTTCTCATCAAGTGACGAGAAGAGTTGTTCATTGAGCTGTTGAATCCCTTTAAAAGAATCCACAGTTACTTGACGCCCTTTGTCTGAGAGACTTAGACGAATAATTCGTTTATCTGTTTCATCTTTTGTTTTTATGACGAGATTATTTTGAGACAATCTTTTGAGTGATGTCGAGACAGACTCCTTTGAGACATTGAGTTTTTCGACGAGTTCACTTTGTGTTATGTTTTGATGATCTAAAATCATCTTTAAAACACGTGGTTGGCCATAATAAAGACCAAACTTTTCTAGATATTCTCTTTGTTTGTTCCGCTGATGATTAACAATGATGCGGAAGTTTTCGTATATTGTATTTTCCATAATTCACCCTTTTAGTTAGTCGACTAACCAATATTACCATAACCCAATAAAAAAGACAACCAGCTTGCTGATTGTCTCTTGTTTTTATGCTGAAGCGAATCGTGCTCCAAATTCTTTTACATTTTCTAATTCTTCATCTCCTGGTGTTTCAAGATTGATGAAGCCTTCTTCAAAGAGTTCTGCTCCGCCGTCTTTGACGCGAACTTCCCACTTTCTCATGAATTCGCCGCCTCCCCAGCCATAGCAACCAAAGAGAGCTACTTTTTTACCACTTAGATGAGTAAGGGCTTCTTCGAAATAAGGTTCAAATTCTGTTTCATCGAGTTCTTCATCTCCACTGGCTGAACAACCAAAGGCGATTTTTTCAAATTCATTAATTTCTTCAGGTGTTGTATCGTAAACTGACTTGTATGTTACTTCTGCTCCGCCTTCTTTTAACCCTTCAGTTAAACTCTCTGCGAGCATTTCAGTATTGCCAGTTGACGTATAATAAACAACTAATACATTTGACATGACTTTCTCCTCCTATTTGACTTGTTATTATCATAGTTAATATATGATTATTAATCAAGTAAAACAATCAAAAAAGTAAGCTATAAGCCTACTTCTTTGATTAAACTCTTAAACATTAAACCAGATGAACTTGAACCAGGATCAATATGTCCGATTGAGCGATCTCCTAAATAGGAGGCACGTCCTTTGAGAGCTTTCATAGGAGCTGTAGCTTCTACTATTTCGTCTACTTTTTCAATGGTTAATTCATTGGCTCGTAAAGCTTCAATGGCGGGTTTCCAGCAGTCGATCATTGTTTTATCGAATGGCACTGCTTTTCCACGTTTCATAATGGCTTCTAAGCCAAGTTCAAATAAATCTGCAAGTTCTAGTGGACTTACTTCACTCTTGTCACTGCTTTCCTTGGCCATTGCTAAGAAGGCTGAGGAATACAAGGGACCCGAGGCTCCACCAACTTTTGATAATAACGTCATGGCTAAAAGTTTAAACTCTTCACCAATGTTAGGTACTTCTTTAGTGGCCCTTACTTCTTGGTAGGCACTAAATCCTTTGGCCATGTTAAAACCATGGTCTCCGTCCCCAATTGCGTTATCTAAATCGGATAGATAGTCCTTATTGTCAACAATCTGAATTGCCCAGTCTTGTAACCAGGCTTGGATTTGGCTTTGATTAATCATAGACTTACCAAGCTATTGTCTTAGCTTCCTCGTTAAGAAGTTCTAACCAATTATCTTGTAGCTTAAGGACTGTTAGAGAAATACCAGCCATGTCGATTGCTGTCATGTAGTCACCTAATAGTTTCTTTTCAACTACTACATTATCAGCTTTAAGTAGTTCTAAAACGTCATTTGCGAATACATATTGTTCCATTAGAGGAGTGGCACCCATACCATTAACGAAGGCAACGACACGATCGTTTTCGACTAGGTTTAATTCTTTTTTGATTTTCTCATAGAATTCTACCGCCATGTCATGGGATGGTTTAATTTTTTCTTTACGATAGCCAGGTTCACCATGGATACCAATACCGAATTCGATTTCGTCTTCAGCTAATTCGAAACCAGGTTTACCAGCTTGAGGAGTTGTTGCAGGATGTAATGCTAGACCTAATGAAGCCATTCTTGTAACTAATACATCAGCAACTGCTTTGATTTCTTCTAAAGTTTTGCCTTGCTCTGCAAGTGCACCAAGAATCTTATGAACTAAGACTGTTCCCGCTACACCGCGGCGTCCTTCTGTCCATGTTGAGTCTTCAACTGCGATATCGTCATTGACAATAATATAGTCGACTTTAATGTCATCCATGTCAGTTGCCATTTCAGCAGCCATTTGGAAGTTCATTACGTCTCCTGTATAGTTCTTAATAACCAAGAAGACACCAGCACCTTGATCGGCAGCTTTAATACCTTCATAAACTTGGTCAACTGTTGGAGAAGTAAACACATCACCGCAAACCGCAGCAGATAACATACCTTGGCCTACAAAGCCAGCATGTGAAGGTTCGTGACCTGAGCCACCACCGGATACGAGGCCTACTTTACCTTCGCCTTTGTAATTTCTTACAATGACGCGAGAGTCGCCTACGCGATGAACAACGTCGTCATGAACGCTAACGATTCCTGATAGCATTTGTTCTACGACATCTTCTGGACGATTGATAATCTTTTTCATATTTTCCTCCTTTTGAATACGCTTTCATTATAAACCTTTAAATATATTGTTGCAAGTCAAAAACTTATATACACCAAAACTTAACATTCTATTTGAGGTAATCAGAAAACTGATAAAAGAACTCTTCAAAGGAAAGACCTGTCTTGTTAATCTCACTGGCTGCCTCTTTACCAACATAGCGATAATGGAATGATTTATAGTTCATACCTGTATTGGCTTCTTTTCCTCTAGGGTATCGTAAAATAAATCCATAGTTGGAGGCATTATCTCTGAGCCATCGATCGGCGGCAGTACCGCTAAAGCTTGCCTCACAATTTCCATCTGAACAGATATCTATCGCTACTCCTAATTGATGTTCACTATGACCTGCTCTAAAGAATTGTTTATCGGTCTCTTCTAATCCTACTTTTGCTACTTGAGCATTATATAAACTACTTTGATTCCAATAACTGATATAGCCATGTTCAACGACTAATGAAATATTATCTTTTTGTGCTGCTTCGGCCATTTCCACAAAGGCTGCGACTGTTTCTAGGGTTCCACTAGCGTTACCTAGTCGATAGTCACTTGGAAATAACACTAGATTATTGGGTACATAATCATATGGTAATTGATATCTCATATTGACTAGTGTATAGCGATCTTCTCTAATATTGGCATCTTCAATATATTGATAACCATCCATTGATTCATCAGCCTCTTGGTAGACAACCAATACTGTTTCTAATTGGTTATTATTACCACTTGGATCGGTGGCACTTATTACTAGTGGATAAGACCCAACTTCACTTAGGTCATAGTCTCCTTGTATCTCTACATTTAAATTCTCTTTTTGTTCATCTTTAAATAAGAAGAAATCATGAATGTTTAACTCTTCGTTCTTTTTAATTAAGAACTCACTCTTTTGAGAAATAATTGGCGGGTTCACATCGACCACATTTAATAACACTTCAAATTGTGTTCGATTTCCCACAGCATCTACTGCCCACACTAATACCCTTTTGCCACCTAATCTAGAGGTATCTAATGGGGTGTGTTCTACTGGGACATTACCATCTCTTAAATCTGTCGCATGAAAAAACTCACTAATTTGTATCTCACTATATAAAGGAGCCTCAAATGTCTTGAGCTCTTCAATATGGGGACCTTTAGTGTCACGTATTTGTATAGTCATTGGATATTCGCTCTTTTTATTTTGATATGTTGAAGTGATTACTATCTCTTGTGGTCCCAACTTTTCAGGATCGACATCAGTGACGATTGTATCAAAACGACCAGTTTTGACCCAATTTATGGGATTAATGGTCTCTCCATATTCAATTACTATATTATCTTGAAAGGTTAATCGATTGTTTGTTGAACAGGACGCCAGCAAAATAAGAAACGATAACAACCACAACATTCGCTTCATAATTTTACCCTCCTACCTTGTTATTATTATACACTAAAAACAGTACAACTTTCACTTTTACCTACTCTATAACAAACTTGTTAGAAAAGTTGTTAATAACTTTAAAAATAGAACTAAACGAAACAAATTTATTCAATCGAAAAGTAGTCTCTTTAAAAATAAAAAGTTTGCGATTAATTAAATCACAAACCTAATAATATTAATATGGTGCGGGCGAGAGGACTT
>JAAZEF010000029.1 GCA_012512455.1 Erysipelothrix sp. | reverse complement strand
TACCGCCTTTTATTGTGGCTTAAGAAAGCTTAATACTATCCTGGTGGATAGCTTAGAGATACCAGGAGGCCAGATGTCTAATCAGTATCCAGAAAAGATTGTCTATGATCTTCCTGGCTTTTTAGAAATTACTGCGGGAGAGTTTATTACTAAACTCGAAGAACAAGTGGCTTCCCTTCCAGAACTTATTGACATAAAAATGAACAATAAAATCACCCAACTCGATAAAGAAGATGACCTCTTTGTTGCCAGAAGTGATTCATCAACAATCGTTGCCAAGAGTGTTATCTTAGCCATGGGCAATGGCTCCTTTGTACCAATTAAATTAGAACTCGAGAATGAAGAAGACTATACAAACATTAATTACTTTGTCCAAAAGACAAGTGACTATGTAGGTAAGGATGTTGTTGTTTTGGGTGGTGGCGATAGTGCCATTGATTGGGCAATGATGTTAGAACCTTTAGCGAAATCAGTAACCCTTGTTCATCGTCGCGATCAATTTAGAGCCAAACTTTCTAGTGTTGAAAAACTCAAACAATCCAAAGTTAATATCATTACATCTTTTATCCCGAAAGAACTCAAAGGCGATAAAAACAACTTACAATCAATCATTATTGAAAGTGTGAAAGATCAAAGTAGTCAAGAACTCTTTTGTGATGAGCTAATTGTGAGCTATGGCACCATCTCCTCTATCAATTATCTTCAAGAGTGGGGACTCGATGTAATTAATAAGAAAGTTGAAATTGATTTACAATCCAAAACTCACATTGATGGCATCTTCGCGGCAGGAGATGTGACAACCTATCAGGGACGAGAAATACAAATAGTCTTAGGTCTTGCTGAAGGCATGCAGGCGTCTGCTAGCGAAAATCAATATCTGCATAAGGGAATTAAACAGCGTCCTATTAGATAAGTATATAGAGTTAATGTAAAAATCTCATGTGCGAAATGAATGAGATTTTTTTGCATTCTTTTTTAGAAGATTACGCTACAACTCTTTTATATATCTGAAATATATCGGTTACAGTTGAAAATAATCCCAACTATATTTATATTTAGCGAATTAAATATAAATATAACTTTTAACATGTTGTATTTAAACGATATATACTATAGAATAAATGAGACAGATACTTTATTCTAATTCAAACAGAAGTATTATTTAACCAGTCTTTATCAAAATCCAAAACAGAAAGGTGTATCAATGAAAAAAATAATTAGAACATCATTAATTGGTGTAATTTTGCTTATGATGTTTACTGTGACATCACTAGCGTATTACTCTAATAAAATCACAGTCACTGTTCCAAATTGGGGTGGAAGTATCGATTCAATCAATATAAACGGTCAAGTCACGAAGACATCCACCTCAAAATCAGTGACTTTTTATGGTGTTCAAGAGAGTGCATCTCTAGATGCAATGGGAAGATTAATTAACTCAAATGGCGAAGCTAGAAGTGATTATGTTACGATAGCTCAAGGTAGTTATCATACAAGCCAAACTAATACTGGTGTTGTTAATTTTTTCATGTATTCAAGAGTTAAATCACATATGTTTGAACCAAACAATAAAGTTGTAGTATACCAATTCAATCCTTACTGATTTTAATTTCATAAAGTTTAGTTCTAAGTTTCTGTCTTATTCAGAATTGGTAATTATTATAGCTAGTTAAAGGAGCCTTATGAATAATATTATTTCATTTTCACAAAAACGTATCCGTTATCTTATATTATTTACTCTTTGTGCTTTAGTGGTTATTTATATTTTAAAAGAGAATGCTACTTATTATTCATTTTTGAATTCGAGTGAAGATAGTATTGGTGGAGGTTCGTTATTAACATTTTTTTATAACTTATATTTTGGATATGATTTTGGTATATTCATTCTAATTGTTTTGTTAGTATTCCCACTAATTTTAGGAATGGACTATTTCGATGCTGTAGATAAAAAGTATGATGATTTTTCAATAGTAAGGATTGGATATTATAACTATTATAAAAACGTGGTCTTTGAGAGTATTAAGAAAATTTGGTACTTTCCATTAGTCATTAATTTCACTTTCATTTTTGTCGTAATACTATTGGGTTATCAATGGTCAGGTGATTCACCTGTTTTAATTTATGGTTATTCTCAAACAATCGATTTCATACTTTTTAGCCTTCTACAAATTGTCGGTTGGTGCATTTTGAATATGTTGACGGTCATTTTAAGTCAAATAATCGGAAACAAATATGTATATGGATCTTTTGTTATTATTTACACTTTCGCTATTACCATGATATCTTTACTAATTGGTTTTATTATGAATAGTGTTTACGTTCCATTTTTGGGAGAAATCACAGCCGTTTTAACGTTAGTAACTTCCCCACTATCTCTTATATCATCTCGAGTTACACATATTGCTTCAGGATATAGCAACCTCTTATTGAATGTTCTTACTTGCCAATTGTTATACTTGTTTCTTATATTAATTCTTAACAAATTAGTTGTAGTAATGAGAAAGAAGAAACATTATGTTTACAATCACTAATTTTTTCAAGAATAGAAGATTTGTGTTATTTGTTGTGATTGTAATTTTAATTGTTAGTTGGTCAATAGCTAGTAATATCAATGCTAGTGCCATGTCATATCTAATCGGCACAAATTCGTCCTTTCTTATTTACACTAATTCTTACATGATTTTATTTTATCTCCGTTCAAGAATATATGAAAAACTGCGTAATTTATCAATTATACGAATCACATTAGATCATTACATTAAAGAAATTTTGAGATTAGAAGTAAAAATTCTATTTATCTTTTTCATCATGCTTTATGTTGTTTTGGGAATGATATTAGGCATCAACAACTTTTTAAGTTATTCGATATTTGTCTTGATATATTTACTCGTCTATTTGTTTGTGATCCTGTACTTTGGGTATACCCTTTATACTAAAAATAATTTGAATATACCATTGATTGTATCTTACGCTTTGTTTATATTCTATAATTATTGGATCAAAGATATGATTTTTAATGTTTTGGCATTATTAGATATACTATGATATTTAAATCATAAGGAGAAAGGAATGAAAATATGATAAATCTTAAAAACATCCATAAATCTTTTAAAAACCAAGTTGTTTTAAACGGTTGTAATCTTTCAGCACAGCTTGGTGATTTGGTGCACATTAGCGGACCTAACGGATCAGGAAAATCAACTTTGTTATTTATTATCGCAGGATTATTAGAAGCTGATGAAGGGTCAATGCATTTTGACAATCCTGTCAATATTGGAGCATTAATCGAAAATCCTGAATTTGCTGATTATTCCACTATAAAGGATAATCTGTCTTATTTACTTAAACTTAAAAATCAAGTTGATGAAACCTATGCGGTAGAGTTATGTCGTAATTTTAATCTTGATTATTATGATAAAAAAGTAATTAAGAATTTTTCTGTTGGAATGAAACAAAAGGTAGGTATTATTCAAGCTATTATGGAAGATCAAAATTTAGTGCTTTTAGATGAACCTACTCGTGGTTTAGATGATGAGTCTAAAGAAGTATTTGTCAATTTAATTAATGAAATGACTAGCAAAACTAAAGCGACTGTTATTATAACTTCTCACGATGAAATTGTTGGATTGAATTATACATCTTCATATAGGTTAGATGCAGGACAAATCATTGAACTACAAAGCTAAGACTTCCATAGGATATAGTTTATCTCTTTTTGTTTTGGTATTATCAGTTTTGTGGCTAATCTTACCAAAATATTATGAATATTCCCTATTCTTTCAAATATTAACTCTTAATTTTACCTTTGTTTATTGGGTCCAGGCATTTATGTTTGTCCTTGTCGATTGTCTTTTCATAGCATTATTTTTAGACTTTGAATTAAGACTTCAAGATTTCAAAACAATCAGAAGAAACAAAACTAGCAAAATAGATTACACGCAATTAATAACTATCGGTGTAGTCTCTTTCATTTGTTATGCCATTATTGTTGTAATTATTGGAAGATCTGACCTTCTATTGTTTTGTGTAATAAAAGGACTCGTAAATTTAGCACTTGCTTTAATTTATCTTAGATATCTCCAATATAACTATGTATTCCATGTTTTGATTGCTATAGTACTCAACTTAATTGTTAATAGCATGGTTTAATCAAAAAAGAAGCTAGCGCATTATATCCTGCGTAATAGCTTCTTTTTGTTTTATTTACTCTGTATAAACTTTGACAACGTTTTCTACAGTGAAACCATATTCTTCATAGACTTTTTCACCAGGTGCTGAATGACCAAAGCGATCAATAGTAATATGCTTACCATCTAGTCCAATGTATTGGAACCATGGTTGTGATGCTCCTGCTTCAATAGCAAGACGTTTACGCTTATCATTTGGTAAGACTGATTCACGATACGCTGCATCTTGAGCATTAAAGACTTCCATCGATAACATGGATACGACTCTAACATCGATACCTTGTTTCAATAGTTCTGCCTGAGCATCTATCGCTAAGGACACTTCTGAACCACTGGCAATTAGAATACCATCAAAGTCACTGCCTTGTTCCTTAGAAATGATGTAACCACCCTTGAGTGCTTCTTTAGAAGATTGTTTCAAGTTAGGTAGGTTTTGGCGACTTAAGACAAGTACAGATGGTGTTCTTGTATCAGAGAGTGCCAATGCCCATGAAGCCATTGTTTCTGTATAGTCTGCTGGTCTAAAGACCTGAGTATTAGGTTGTGATCTAATAGTTGCCAGTTGTTCAATTGGTTGGTGGGTAGGTCCATCTTCACCGACGACAATTGAGTCATGTGTCATGATATAGATTAGAGGTACTTGTGACAAAGCAGATAGACGCAAGGCTGGTTTTAAGAAATCTGTAAATACAAAGAAAGTAGATACATAAGACTTCAGACCACCATGGGTAACGATTCCATTACCAACACCGGCCATCGCATGTTCTCTGACTCCAAAGTGAATATTACGACCTTCATATGACTCTTTTTGGAAAGAACCCTCATTGACCATCTCTGTTTTAGTAGAAGGAGCTAAGTCAGCTGAACCACCAATAAGTTGAGGATAGTCTTCTTTTAATTTATTTAAGATTGTGCCTGAAATGCTTCTTGTGGCAATTGCTTTATCTTCATGTTCCCAATAGGATTCATTATTAACTAATTCTTCTAATGGAATATCACGATGGTATTCTTCCCACAATTTCGATAGTTCTGGATATTCTTTACGATAATTTTCGACTAATGTTTGATGTTATTTTTCTTGAGCATCACCACGAAGTGCTAATTGTTCAAAGTGAGCATAGATTTCATCAGAAATCTTGAAAGGTTCACTTTCTTCCCAACCTAGTGTTTCACGAGTTTTAGTTATGTTATCTACACC
>JAAZEF010000028.1 GCA_012512455.1 Erysipelothrix sp. | reverse complement strand
GACTGACACAATGACCGTGGTATCATTCAACCAAAAGACCAACATTACAAATGTAAACATCGCCAGAGTTGGTATCGTCTGTATCACTTCAATCATTACAAAAACAATTTGCTTAAATATTTGATTTCGATTCATGAGCGTCGCCACAATGACTCCCACAATGAGTCCCATAAGAACACCTAAGAAAGTAATTTGTAAATGTTCAAAAATAGCCGTCGATAAACTCATGAAGTCACCCCCCGCCTACTCTTAGAAACAAAGTGTTCCAATAAAGTTAACAGGAAACTGACTAATAAAGCCATGAGCGTCGCAGGTATTGAACCCGCAAAAATCAAATCATAGTTATAAGACTGTAGTCCCATCCAAATTAAATCACCAAGACCACCTGCCCCAATTAAGGCCGCCAATGTCGCCCAACTAATGATATAAACCGCAGATAAGCGAAGTCCTGAGATAATTGTCGGTAATGCCAAAGGAATCTGAACTCTAATTAAAATTTGCCATGAATTCATTCCCAATCCCCTAGCAATCTTTACATACTGAGGATCAACCTCCACAATACCTGTATATGTGTTTCTTAGAATAGGCAATAATGAATAGACAAATAGAACACTAACTGCTGTCCAAAAGCCCAGTCCAAAGACCATCATCGCCACCCCAAGTAACACAAGACTTGGAATGGTATTGACCACACTAAACAAATTTAATACGACAGTTGACAAGGTCTTATTTTTCGTCAAATAAATTCCTAATGGAAACGCAATAATAAAACCTAGCACCAAGGACACCACACAAATCAAAATATGTTCCCTGATAGCCGTTGTCATCAAGTCACCATATTGTAAAAAGATTCGTGAGAAATCAATCATGAATCATCACTCCAAACGACATTCGCTAAAGAGGTCACCATACTAGTCTTGGTCACAATACCCACTACATGTTGATCATCATTAGTCACTACTAAAATATCCATTTTGTCTTTTACTAAGAGCTCAAAGGCATCCTTTGCGCTAGACTCTTCATGGACACTCACTGTCGATTCCACTTCTAAATCTGAAACTAACATTCCAGCCTTCACTTTATCAATCAGTGACTCAATACCCACAGTACCCACATAGCGATTATTTTCATCCACAATCAAAAGAGTACTAATACGCTTGCTTTGCATCTGGGAGATAGCTTTCGCTAAACCACTATCCAAAGAAACACTAATAGGATTGGAACGCATAATTTCCTTTACCATATTCACATGACCATTATTTAGTCGATGTTTACCAATAAATTTTTCTACGAATTCATTGGCAGGATTCAATAAAATCTGTTCTGGTGTATCATATTGAACAATCTTACCCTCATTCATAATTACAATACGATCGGCAATCTTTATGGCCTCATCCATATCATGGGTCACAAAGACCATTGTTTTATTTAAGTCTTTCTGTAATTTCTTTAACTCATCCTGCAACAAATCTCGTGTCATGGGATCAAGAGCACCAAAGGGTTCATCCAATAAAATTATTGGAGGATCTGCTGCCAAGGCTCTTAAAAAGCCAATTCTCTGTTGTTGACCACCACTCATTTTAGCAGGATATCGATCCAAATATTCCTTAGGATCAAGTCCTACCATATTCATAAGTTCTTTTGTTCTCTCTAGACTTTTATCTTTAGGCCACTTCAACAATTTGGGAACTATCTCAATATTCTGACGAATCGTCATATGTGGAAACAAACCAATTTCTTGAATCACATAACCAATTTGTCTTCTTAAATCTGTCACATTCAATTCATGAATATCTTTGTTGTTGATTTCAATGGTCCCTGATTTAGGTTCAATCAAGCGATTCATCAATTGTAAACTTGTGGTCTTACCACAGCCTGATGGCCCAATTAAAACAACTAGCTCACCTTTTTTGATGTGCAAGTCCATATCCTTAATAATTAGATTATCGCCATAGGCCATCGATACTTTTGTAAACTCAATCATATCTTCACCTCGCTAAAAAAGGAATAAATTTTATTCCTGTTGCTTATAATCTGCTAAATTATATAAAATAACTTTTTCTACCTAAATATTATAACATAAGTAGATAAACTTTTCCTATTCTCCCTTTTTATCCCTCAATAAAAGGCTCATAACAGTAGACTTACCATCTTTGTCTCTATTTATAATATCATCCACTGCTTGTACAATAGGCATCTCTATTTGGTGCTGTTCCATAAGCTCACTAGCAATCTCCAAAGCATATAGACCCTCTACGACCATATCCACTTTCTTAAGAGCTTGTTCTTTAGAGTAACCCTGACCAATCAATAGACCAAAGTTATAATTACGACTATTAGTACTCGTGGCAGTCACAATCAGATCGCCAATTCCTGCTAAGCCATTAAATGTTTCCTTATTACAATTTAGTGCGATACCCAAACGTATAATCTCTGCCATCCCTCTGGTAATAAGAGCAGCCTGGGTATTATCACCATAGCCTAAACCCTTTGAGATACCTGATGCGATAGCCATTACATTCTTAAGTGCCCCACTCAATTCAACACCCTTTATGTCTTCATTAGTATAGATACGTAATGTATCACTCATAAAGGTATCCTGGACTATTTTAGCCAAATTAATATCATCTGATGCTGACACTAGTGTTGTCGGATAATCCATTATCACTTCTTCAGCATGACTTGGTCCTGATAATGCTACTACTTGTGTCATTTCACCTAATTCATCCCTGACGACTTCACTCATTAATAAATTTGATTCTCTTTCAAAACCCTTTGTCGCAATCACAATAAGTTGTTGATTGTAATAAGGTTTAATCTTTTGTAATGTTTCTCTCATCGCAAACGAAGGGACTACCAGTAGTAACATTTTGTTATTAGTCACATCCATTAAATCATTGGTCAATTTAATATCTAAATCTAATATTAAATCAGCCTTCTTATGTTCTCTTTTCTCATCAAAAGGACTTTGTCGATGATACCACAAAGTCACTTCATGTCCATTATTATTTAATATACGTGCTAAGGCACTTCCCCAAGTTCCTGCACCTAAAATACCTATCTTCATTAAAAATCACCTCTAGATTTAATTATAACTTAAGATGATAGACTTAAAACTTACATTACTGACACAACCTATTGATTGAAGTTAACCAATAACTCCGAAATTAAGTGGCTATTTCACTATCAACTCAAATAGAAATTGAATATCTCTTCTCTAAATCAAATCATCTTTGTTATTATTGTAATCCTTGTGATAATAACTAAAAAAAGAGCATTTCTGCTCTTAGTCTTCTAATAATCTCTTTTCACCCTCTAAATCACGATGAGACTGAATATTTTGAGTCACTTCTAAACAACCTTGATACTCTCCATTTTCATCACGAATCGCGTAGTAACTGATGAGCAAGAAAGCACCCTTTAAGTTAATCCAGAAGCTCTCAGTATCCTTAGAACCATCCTTAAATGATTCCAAGATACGATCCACTGTATTCACTGAATGAGGTGGATGACAGTTTTGAACAGTACGACCAATCACTGATTTCGTACGCGCAAAGAATCTGTCCTTGGCTTGGTTGAAATATTTAACCGTATCATTTTTATCCACAAAAGTAATATCAACTGGTAAGGTATTCAAGATACTCTCTAATTCAACATGGTTTAAGAAGCCAATATCAAAACGAATGTTCTTACCATCAGTGATTTCTTTATTTTTGATGCGCTCTTGGTCTTGTTTATAAGCATCCACAAAGTTAGTACGACGAGGTATCCATTCTTTCTCTGGTGACACTAAACAATAACCAATTTCTACTGAGTCATCCGCAATCTGTAGCCACTCATCCTCAGTAAACACTTCAAGACACATAGGAAGTAAGATTTCTTCTTCCTTAAAAATCATTTCCTTAACTTCATGAGACATTTCTTCAAACTTTTCAGACAAATCTGATACATTATTGTCCATCAATAATGTTCTAAAGTTTTTAATCATCTCACGAATTTCATCATCCACACCCCACATAACCTTAGGAGGCGCAGTAATTCCATATTTTTCCATTAAAGGAAAGAACGTATTCTCTTTACGAGTATAGTGCTTATCAATATCCCATAACAAAGAGACATCGGCCGCTAAATCAAACTTTTTCTTATCCGTAGGATTCTCTAAATATGATGTAAGCTTAGGCTCCATACCATCTAAAAGTTCCTTTAAAGCAAAGTTTTCTTCCTTCATAACACGCACAGGATGTCCCACTTGTTCTTCCTCACGATGAGACGTGTGAACTTCTTCAATCGAACCCTCAAACACACGAGCATGAATTGAACATAAGCTCTGAATCGTCTCAGGATTAAGTCCATCATTAATCAGTGCCTGTTCCATCTTAGTAATTTCTAATGAGGAGACACCACTAAATTTGTCTCTAAACTCTTCTTGAACCTTATTAGGATCAACACCATCATGAAGTTGAAGAATTAAATCCTTTAAGATAGCCTGACGCTTAAGAAAGTTTTCATCCTCTTGTTGTAACTGTCGATTATTAATTAGGTCACTCATTCTTTTATCTCCTCTTCTATATCAAAACCATAAGCGTTTAATTTTTCTTTAATTTCGCTCAATGGCACACGATGATTTTTAGCTGCCTTACGAATGGTCATCACTTTACCCACCACTTGTAACATCTGTGGATTACCCAAATGTGTAAAACCTAATTCAACTAAAGGTTCCACCAAATCTGGATTGTCATTGATCACATTCAAGACTTTTTCATCAATACTAATCATTTTCATAACTTCACCTCTTCACACACAATGATAAACTAAAAGCTATCACAATTCCATTAAAGTTATCATAAGCTAACCAGTCATGATACAATGGTTACATTAAAGGAGTAGAAGATGAAAACACTATTTATTTGTTATCCAAAATGTTCCACCTGTCAAAAAGCTAAGAAGCATTTAATAGAAGCCGCTGTTGAATTTGAAGAACAACATATCGTCAATTCAACCCCCACCAGTGAACAACTCAAAAAATATCATGAAATGTCCGGATTGCCCCTCAAACGACTATTTAATACCTCAGGCAATTCCTATAAAGCCCTCAACTTAAAAGATAAATTCGATTCATTAAGTGACCAAGAAGCCTATGACCTCTTAGCCAGTGATGGCATGTTAATCAAAAGACCAATTTTAGTCTTAGAAAATCAAGTCTTTTTTGGATACAATAAGGACCAATGGCCACAATGATTATTTATTGTTCACCCGCCAAAACCTTTAAGAAAGTAAGTGTAGGAGCTCCTGATAATGACTTATTCAAAGAACAAAGAAATTATCTTTTAGATAAATTAGTGAAGATGAGTGTAAAAGAACTTCAAACATTATATCGCTCATCTCTCAATATCGCACAACTTGCCTATGATGCATATCAGTCACCCATCAATATGGGACCTGCCATTCATGTCTTTAACGGGGCAGCCTTTAAGTCATTAGATGTCAATACTTTAAGTGAACAAGAACTCTCTATCTTAAATGACTCATTACTCATTGGGGATGCTTACTATGGATTAATAAAACCTAGTACACAACTTCATCACTATCGCTTAGATTACACGATGAACTCATCTCTAATAAACTATTGGAAAGAAACGATCAATGATTATTTGGAGAAGAGTTTAGACAATAAAAAAACGCTAATTGATTTATCATCTACTGAATACAGTCAGTTGTTAGATACAACACGTTTACGTCAACATGTTAATATCATACAACCTACTTTTGAGAAAGCTAATTCATACCAACTTAAAAAAGCACGTGGTTTAATGATCCGTTACCTAGTACAAAACCCACAAAAAAAGGTTGAAGACTTCAACCTCGATGGCTATAAACACATTGGAAATTACTTATTCGCGAAAGAATAGTTCATTGTTTTTTATCTGATCAATGATCACTAGTGATTTGAGATCATAACCCTGTTGGCGAATGAGTTTACCACCATCTTGAAAGCCTTTCTCAATCGCAATACCAATACCTATCACCTTAGCATTAGCTTGTTCAACAATAGAAATCATGCCCTTAAGTGCCTCACCATTAGCCAAGAAATCATCAATAATTAAGATACGCTCATCAATAGCTAATAAGTCCTTTCGAATACTAAAGAGGGACTCTTTTTGTTTCGTATAAGAAAACACTCTCTCTGTATAATAATCTTCTACCATCAAAAGTGAAGGCTCTTTTTTCGCAAACACAACATTACACTTAAAATATTGAGCCACAATACAAGCTAGCCCTATTCCTGAGGCTTCACAGGTCACAATCTTATCGATAGGGGTTTTAAAATAGTTTAAAAACTCTTGTCCCATTTGATTAAATAGCTCGATATTCATTTGATGATTCAAAAAAGTATCTGCTTTAATAATCGAATTGTTCAAGACGAGTGATTCATTGTGGATAACTTGTTTCAATGCTTCCATTACTTAAGTATAATCCCTCTCGTCAGTTTTCTTTGATCTGGATCATTCATTAGATTCATAAGCTCTGAAGTGGTATACACAAAGATTTTAACTTCCTCTAAATCACTAAAGATTGTATGGATATATTTCTTATCATCGGAAATACATTCCAATAAGAGTATCGGTGAAGAGACATCTAATTCATCTTCTTTTTTACAAAACTGTAAAACAATGTGATGAACTCTATCCTTAACCAATTCAATCTTCTCTAATATTTGTTCATAATGAACCACTTCATCCTCTAAGCATTTCTCATATGAGCTAAAGACTAATTTATAAAGTCCATTACTCTGTGTTAGAAGATTTTGTTCTACCAATTTCTCTACTGCCTTTTGTGTCTGATCAATAGACAAGTGGGCATGAGTACTGATGGTATCCAAATCTGTCGCTAATTTCTTTTGTGCACTAAAGAATGTCAGTACCTTAAAGACCATAGGTGATGTTAGCAGCATCGCAATCCTTCTTTCTAGGGTTAAAAAAAGCCGCAAAACGGCTTTACTAAACTTTCGATAAATCCATATAGGCTATTTCAGTCGGAGTCTCACGACCAAATAACACAATTAAAACTATAGCGCTTTGGGTTTCATCATTCATTGATTCAACCACACCATCCATCCCCTTAAAGGGACCATTGTTAATATTGACATGTTCACCAATACCAAAGTCAACCACAATCTTTTGATCACTAAGACCCATACGACGCAAGATTGATTCGATTTCCTCAGGTGACACCGCAAATGGTTTCGCTCCACCACCTGATGAACCAATAAATCCTGTTACACCTGGTGTATTACGAACGACATACCATGCTTCATCGGTCATAATCATTTCAACAAATAAATAACCTGGAAAGAGGTTCTTCATTTTTTTAACTTCTTTACCATTTTTAAATGTAATTTCTTCTTCCTCAGCCACTAGTATTTGGAATAAGTTGTCCTCAATACCCAATGACTCAGCACGTGCCTCTAGATTTTCTTTAACACGATTTTCATGACCTGCATACGTGTTAACAACGTACCATTCTTTTTGTAGTTCACTCATCTAAGCAACAATTCCTAAAAGCTTCATTAGAAGGGCGACCACAAAATCGGCTGCCATGAAATAAAACATAAACAACACGATAAATGTGAAAACCGTTGCGCTATATTTAGACATTTCTTTTGGTTTAGGCCAACGTATTCTCTCTTTAACTTCTTTTTTAATTCCCGCCATTGAAAACCATTCAAACATGACGCATCCTCCTATTTCGTTTCGCGATGAAGTGTATGTTGATCGCAATGTTTACAATACTTCTTCACTTCCAAGCGCTCACGATGTGTAAGTTTATTGATAGTGGTCGTATAATTACGATTCAAGCAAACGGTGCAGGTCAATATCACTTTGTTCTTTACTCTTGCCATAATTATCACCCCAACTTGTGCCTTGATAGTTTACCATAAAGCTTTAATCAGAGTCAAATGATGACTTCCAAACCCTTCTTATCTTCTGTAACGTATTATCCACTTGTTTAGCGCTAAGTTTAGTCTTATCACCAATTTGTGTGTAACTATAACCCGCATTACGATACATAAACACTTCTTGTTCCAACTCATTTAACTGCTTTTTCAAAAGCTGAGCATTCTCAATTATCTCTAAAGATTGAGCATAAATCGTAGGATCTAATTCAATTCTCTCACTAGGGATTACATCACTCAATACTACTTGTTCCTGAACACTTAAAGGCGAATCATAAGGCAGGGCGTATTTAAGTTGTTGAAATCCTTTCGCTGTCTGTTTACGAACCAATAACAAGACTCTATTTTTAATTAAAGTAATTACATAACCACTAAAAGGTACCTTCATTTCACTACGATAATGATAAATAGAATCATGGAATGCTTCCATCGCTTCCGAAAAAGCTTCCTCTGATGTAAAAGAATAATTTCTCTTGTCATAACAAACATTATGAATTATCTTCCACATAAACCTTTCAAACTTCTCAACTAGCAATTCAAGAGCGACTTCATCGGACAATAAGACATAATACAGTAACTCATACTCATTAATTTTCTCTGTAGAGCTCACCTCAAAACCTCTTTTCTATTTTGATATTAATTCATAGAGAAGAACTCCTGTCGCAACAGATACATTTAATGAATTGACCTCACCAAGCATCGGAATAACTACTCGATAATCACACTGTTTAAGTACACTATTAGAAATACCCTTACCCTCAGAACCAACCACTAATACCACTGGACGATCCTTAGGCATTTCTTTATATGAAACGGCTTGTGTATTATCGGCCCCAATAATCCAAAAACCCTTCTCCTTAAGAGTACTAAGTGCTCTAGAGAGATTAGTCACAATGGCCACAGGCACTGTTTCAATCGCACCCGTTGAAACTTTCGCTACCGTCGCATTTAAGCTCACGCTACGATGTTTACCAATAATGACACCCTTAACCCCAGTCGCATCACATGTTCTTAAGATGGCACCTAAGTTATGAGGGTCCTCTAATTGATCACACATCACTAAAATAGGATTAGAAGACATATCTACAGATTCAATAATGTCCTCTAATGATTTCGCTTCATATTCCTTAATCGCTATGACAATCCCTTGATGATTACCTCTAACGAGTTTATCCATTTCATTTTTAGATACTTCTTTAGTTTGGATTCCCTTTTTTTGAGCCATCATGATAACATCTTGATGTTTGTTTTTAATTACAATTAATTCCTCTATTGCTTCATTAGACTTCAATCTTTGAAGTACACTGTTCTTTCCATAAATCCATTGTCTCATGATAGTTCTCCTTAAGTTTCCATACTTAATATCAAATTACTCTACAAATTCAATATAACTTTTCCACAACACATCTAAACGTTCACTTTTATTCTCAAGATACAAATAACCCCACAATGCCTCTAACCCTGTCGCCATCCGATAACTCACCACATCCGCATTCTTCGCTATAGAAGATGATTTATAATTACGACCACGTTTATAAATATTAATTTCAGATTCATCTAATACATCATTCTCTAATAAATAGCTAATAAAATTGGCCTGTGACTTCGCACTCACATACTCAATCGATGCCCTCAATAAAGACTTAGGATTACTAATGTTTTTTCTCACCAGATGTTCTCTCACCTGTAAACTTAACACCGCATCCCCTATATAAGCTAAGACACTGCCATTGTACTCACTCATAGAACACCTTGTGCTATTAATTGTTCACGCAGTTTATCGGCTAAGTCAAAATCTTTATCGACCTTAGCTTGTTGCCACGCTCTCACTTGATCTAATAGTTCTTGTGTTAACTCTAAATCAAATTCAATTCCCAAGATGTATGCCATCTCATGTACACTATTGAAAACTCGCTTTAAAATGTGGATATCTTTGTCTTTTTGACGTAACAATTGATTTAATTCCTTAACACCCTCAAAAAGGACCATAATCGCATTAGGTGTATTGAGATCATCACTCAAAGCTTCTAAATAACGCTTAAATAAAGCTTCATCTTGTGTATCATCATTTACTTCTTGAAGTTGGCACTCTAAAGAAGCAGCCTTAAGAGCACTCTCAAGACGCTCAATTTCTTTTTGTGACTGACTAATCACTTCTTCGGTAATAGAAATATTTTGACGATAATGATTTTGAATCAACAACCAACGTGCCACATTAGAACCTAATTCAAAAACAAAATCTTTCGCCCACACGACATTACCCAATGATTTACTCATTTTTTGATTATCAATATCAACCATCGCATTATGCATCCAATAGTTCGCTAGTGACTCATTATGTAAGGCACAGTTTTGAGCATTTTCATTTTCATGATGGGGAAACTTTAAGTCCTGTCCGCCTCCATGAATATCGATAGTTTGACGCTTAAATTCATCATGAATCATGACAACACATTCCGTATGCCAACCAGGTCGCCCTTTTGACCATGGACTATCCCATGAGATTCCTTGATCAGTTTTTTTCCAGATGACAAAATCAAGTGGTGATTTCTTTTCTTCATTCTCTTCAATTCTTGAACCGACCTTTAATTCTTCAATGTTTTGATGAGAAAGATTACCATAACCTTTGACACTGTTGACATCAAAGTAAACATTACCCTCTATTTCGTAAGCAGCGTTTTGTTTAACTAATTGGTCAATAAACTCAATGATCTGTGGCATGGTTTGAGTTACTCTTGGCATCATATCAGGATTTGAGGCATGATAAAGTGCGCGCACTTCTTCATAGGCACTAATGTATTGATTGGCAACTTCTAATTCACTACTATTTTCACTGATTGCTTTGTCGATAATTTTATCATCAATGTCTGTGTAGTTAGATACATAGGTTACTTCATAGCCTACTGCTTCCAATAATTTCTTTAAGGTATCAAAGACGACAATTGGTCGTGCATTACCAATATGAGCATGGTTATAGACTGTTGGTCCACAGACATACATGCTGACTTTGTTTTCTTCTATGCTTTTAAAGTTTTCTAAACGATTGGTTTTAGTATTAAATAATTTAATCATTGTTACACCTCTTTATTGAACAATTATACCATAGAAAAAGCCAGTCGCTTCTATGAAGAACTGGCTTATTATGGTCATATTAGTTAATAGATTAACCTAATTGAGCAAGATGCTTAATTACACGAACCATTTGTGCTGTATAGGATGATTCATTATCATACCAAGCAGCAACTTGAACGTGAGTCTTACCATTTTCTAATGGTGTAACTGATGTTTGAGTAGCATCGAAGATTGATCCATAAGTTGAACCAACGATATCGCTTGAAACGATAGGATCTTCGTTATAAGCATATGATTCATCAGCAACTGATTTCATCTTAGCATTAATGCTATCAACAGTAACTTCACCATTAACAACTGCAGTAAG
>JAAZEF010000003.1 GCA_012512455.1 Erysipelothrix sp. | reverse complement strand
GGATGGATATGAGTGATTTTATGCAAATCAATGGTATAAAACAAGCCAAAGCATTGGAACTCATGGCTATTTTAGAACTAAACAAAAGGGTATTACGAGCTAAGACACTACATATGGATGTTATAAGCCATCCCCAAACGTTAGTTCAATGGCTACAATTAGAAATTGGAAGTGAAATGCAGGAATGTTTCCTTGTTGTGTTTTTAAATGTCCAAAACCAAGTGACCCAACATAAAATCATATTTAAAGGAACACTAGACCGCTCTCTTATTCATCCCAGAGAAATCTTCAATATGGCCGTTAAAGTAGGAGCTTCATCCTTTATTGCTGTCCACAATCATCCAGCAGGATCCTTAGTGCCTTCTACTATGGATTTAGAGGTGACAGAGATTTTAGTTCAAGCCGGTGAAATGATGCAAATCAAAATGTTAGACCACATTATTGTCACAAGAGAAGGGTACTGTAGTATTTTTTCTTATTTATACAAACAGACAGAATAAACTGTCTGTTTTTGATATAATAAATAAGGTGATTCAATGAAACGTCCATCAAGACTTAAACGCATCTTAATGATTATTTTATCGATAGTCATAAGCTTTACCATTTTTATACAAATTATCAAACCAACACCTACATTTCAACATGTCGATGATTTTTTCTATACAACGACATCTTATTTAAGATACTCACTCATAGAAAATCCGCTCAATTCAATTCAAGAGTTTTTTCATAATATTTCATCAATAAGTACTTTAAGAAGAGAAAACGATAAGTATCGCGAAAATCTAGAGAAAATGAACCAAATGGCAACCCAATTGGAACAAACTTATCGAGATAACCAAGCCTTAAAAGAATTATTAGAACTTAATGAAACAATGGTTCAATATGAACTAACTAATACAAGAATTATTAATCGAAACCAATCACACTTCAACCAATACCTTATGATAGACAAAGGTCGAAGTGATGGCATAACCACCAATATGGCAGTCATGTCATCCTTAGGATTAATTGGATCAATTGAATCTGTAAATGACAACAGTTCAACAGTTAAATTGTTAACAAATGTCGATGGACAAAATAAATATTCAGTCTTAATACAAGTTGACGCGACCACGACCATCAATGCGATTTTAGAAAAATATGACAGTGAAAATGGTACCTTTGAAGTAAGGCTACTTGATGCCTCTGTATCTATCGGTGAAGGGATGAAAGTAATTACCTCTGGTTTAGGTGAAATCATTCCAGCAGGATTACTTATCGGGACCATAGAATCAATTGAAGATCGAAGCACTACACTGTCGGTAATTGCTCATGTGACACCTGCTGCTGATTTTAGAGATCTTAATTATTTAGGTGTTGTCTTAAAAGGGCCATTCAATGATGATTAATTTACTATTTTTGTTATTAGGCATCCTTTTAGATAGCATAAGTAACACATTATTGGTCACAGACTTTTCATATCAAAGCCTTGTTTTAACTAGCTTTTATGCCTTAAATATACTATTTATTTTAAGCCATTCAATCAGTCAAAAACAATTATGGTCTTTTGGGATGTTATTGGCCTTGCTATCAGAAATAGCACGACCCAATTCATACCTTTTCTCATTTCTTATCATTGCCTTAATAATTATTTTATTAAACTTATTTAATAAGACAATCGGAGAATCCTTAATTACTCAAGTCATTATAAGTAGTGTTTTAATCTTCTGTTTTCAAATGATAAGTTATTCATTATATTCAATAGTCAAAGCAATCAATATCTCATTTATAACTTTTATTCAAATAGAAGTTATTGGTAATCTATTTCTAAATGTTATCGTAAGCTTAATTGTGATATTTATTAATTCTAAGAGAATTGACTATTTAGAAAGAAAAGATCAATTTAAACGATCAAAAGAAAAAGTATTAATTATAGAAAGTGAGGATTAAACATGAAAAACAAAGCATTATTAATTCTCTCTTTAATCATGATGTCGATGGTTTTAATTGGTTGTCAACAAGAATCTAATACCATATATGTTACATCTTATCCTATTCAATATGTCGCAACTCGCCTTGGAGGGGAAGAAGTAGATATTGAAAACATATCCAATGGTTCAACTGCCAGTCGCTCGACTATCAATAAATCAGCATTAAATCGAATGAAAAGTGATGATATTGTATTTAGAACTGGTCAATTAGAACCATATTTGAGTCTATACACTAGACCAATTCAAGATAAAGGTGTCCAAATTGTAGATCTTGCGGCCAATTCGTCTAACTATATCGTAAATGAAATGGTTAATACTCGAAACAATAGTGAAAGCATTGATCAATATAGACAAGACTCCTATGCCTGGATGGACCCCATTATCCTGAGTTCAATGTCTAACACTATTTTAGAAACATTAGTAGAACATTTTCCTCAACATGAAGAATTGTTTAATGAACGTTATCAACAATTAAAAGAAGATTTAATCAAATTGGATGCTGCTTATCAGCGTTTAAGCAAAGTGAGTTCATTTCAGATGTTAAGTATGACACCTAGTTTTAGTATGTGGAGTCAATCTTATCAATTAGATGTTTATCCAGTAATCTCATCTCGCTTTGGGGTATTACCTAATTCACAACAATTAGAAATAATTTACTCACAAGTTATTGAAAAGCAAATTCATTACTTGGTCGTAGAACCCAATCTTCCTAGTAGTATGGTAGAATTATCTTGGCAGCTAAGCGAAGAATTATCTTTGACACGGCTTCAGTTACATGATTTATTCTCATTAAGTGATGCTGATCGTCTAAGCAATAGAGATTATTTGTCCATAATGTATGATAATCTCGAAGTACTACTCGTCATAGCAGAATCAAGTTAAAAAGGAGAAATTATGCAAAAACTTTTATTAATTGATGGTAACTCGATGGTCTTTAGGGCCTTTTATGCGACACTAAATCAACGTATGACCTCAAAAAGTGGCCAACCAACCAATGCGGTGTTTGGTTTTTCTAATATGTTAACTAAGGCTTTGGACCTTATCAATCCCGATTATACTTTAATCGCATTTGATACTGCAGCAAAGACCCATCGTCATATTGCTTATAAAGAATATAAAGCAACACGTAAACCATTACCAGAAGAATTAATCTCTCAATTTCCTTTAGTTAGAGAATTTATTGACCATATTCCCCTAAAACGATTTGAGCTCGAAGGTTATGAAGCGGACGATATAATAGGCACCATGGTTCAGAAGTTTCCTGATAAAGAAATTGTTATTTTGACATCAGATAAGGATATGTTGCAATTAATTAACGGTAATACCACTGTTTTATTAATGAAAAAAGGTATTACAGAAATGGAACTTGTTGATAAAGAAGTTCTAAAAGAAAATTATGAATTAGAACCTTTCCAAGTCATCGAATTAAAAGGACTTATGGGTGATAGCGCAGATAACATTCCAGGAATCAAAGGTGTCGGAGAAAAGACAGCCATGAAGCTGTTAAGTGAATATCATACAATTGATAATTTATATCTCCATACCGATGAACTAAAAGGAAAACTACAAGAAAGAATCATTGAAGGAAAAGAAATAGCTTATTTATCAAAAGATTTAGCTACCATCGATACCAAGGTAGAATTTAGTATCGATTTAGATGATTGTGAATTTCATTTGGACGAAGACTTATTAGCTAAGTTCTATCGCAAGTACGATATGAACTCTCTACTTAAGAAAGTGGCTCGCCAAAGTGAACACGGTAGTGCACAAACAAAATTAGAAGCATTTTCAAAAGATTTCTTAATCGATGATATTGTGATTGCGCCATATGTAACATCAAGCAATGGTTATGGTGTTTTAGTTGATGGTTATGTAATTGGCAATGATGAAAAGGTGAGTTATCTAGATTATGAAGAAGCTAAAACTAATTTTGACTTTAAGCAACTTATTGAAGGGAATTTTTCTAAACGATTAATTGATGGTAAAAACACATACCATAGTTTGTACCAATTAGGTCTGAAACCTCATGGGATTACAGATGATTTATTAGTGTTAGCGTATTTAGTTGATTCAAGTATCACCACGATAGATAAATTAAAAGATGCCCATCAACTTTGGGCAGAAAGTGATAATGCCCGTGATCAACTGGTTTATCTGTTACAAAATAGTTATCCTTTATTTAATAGTTTTAGAGAACAATTAGAACTTTTTGATATTATTGATCTTTATGAAGATGTTGAAATCCCACTAGTGTCAGTCTTAAGTGAAATGGAACATACCGGAATTTTAGTCAATGCGGACAACCTTAAAGAGATGGCTATTGAGACAGAAAAGATTGTCAATACACATCGTGATGCGATATATGAAATGGCTAATAAAGAGTTTAATATTAATTCTCCAAAACAATTAGGTGAAGTATTATTCGATGATTTAAATTTACCTACTGGTAAAAAACGATCCACT
>JAAZEF010000027.1 GCA_012512455.1 Erysipelothrix sp. | reverse complement strand
GTTATTTCGCCGCTTGTTTATTCAAAACGCAATAAAATTGATCCATTATGGTCCTTGTTTACTTTCTTTGCCGCCAGTAATCTCTTTGGCTTCGTAGGGATTTTAATTTCAATGCCACTTTATTTCTCAATTCGTGAGGTCTTAGCATTGAAGGCCAATAATTGGGTTATCGCAAACGATTAATTAGTGTATAATATGATGAAAGAAGTGAGGTACCTATGAAACGTTCAATAATTAAATTGGTGCTACTCTCATTGATGTTGATGATGGTGAGTGCCTGTGTACCGCGTACACAAAATGTTGTGGTAACAAACTATCCAACTGAATTTCTGATGACTCGACTTGCTGGTAACAGAGTGAATATAAGCCGTTTAGATTCCGGTGAAATTCCGCAACTTGCCACAATCCATAATGATTATGAAGCAATTATAAAAAATGCGGATGTATTATTTTATATTAATGAGTTGCAACCGTATTGGGAACTCTATAAAGATGATATTACGAGTGCAAAAGTAAAAATGATTGATTTATCGGAACGCAGTGGTTTATATGCTTTTAATCGCTATACCGATGTTGTTGTTAACAATCAGACGCATTATATTGAATCAAGTTATTATGAAGGTCTAGCGAATCCGGATACCTATGTAATGGATCCGTTCCTCTGGATGGATCCGTTGAGTATGACGTCAATGGCGCGTACGATGTTGGATTGGCTGGTTTCGGTTTATCCGGATGATGCCGCTATTTTCCAAGAGAACTTTGATGCCTTGGAAATTGATTTGGTTCGTTTACAAGCAGAAATGCAAGCCAGTGATGACGATGGTGAAGTTGAGATTCCTGTTCGGATTGCGACGATGACGCCAAGTTTTGGTAACTGGCAAAAATCGTATGGCATTGGGATTTATCCTTTAGTGCTTTCGAAGTATGGGGTTTTACCGAACAAGGCTGAATTGGATATTATCCGTGAACGCTTAATTCGTGATGGTGTACGTTATATTGCTTCTGAAGAGGGCATGAATGAAGAGTACACTGCGCTTTACAATCAAATTAAAACCGAGTTAAATCTCACTGAGATTGACTTAAATAATGGGTTTACACTCAGTGCTAAAGATATTGAATCAAACAATGATTACATCACTAAGATGTATCAAAACCTAGAAACCCTTGAGGCAGTAGCACATTAGTCTTAGGGTTTTTTTTAGAAAAGAGGGACTTTATGAACAAGTTATTATTAATTGATGGAAATTCAATGCTCTTTCGAGCGTATTATGGAACCTTATCGCGAGGTGTTATGGCATCCAGTACGGGTGTGGTAACGAATGCGGTTTATGGATTTTCAACAATGCTTAATAAAGCGATTGAAATTATTGAACCAACCCATGTTTTGGTTGCGTTTGATACGAAAGATAAGACGTTTCGCCATGATATGTTTGATGACTATAAAGGTCATCGTAAAGAAGTGGACGAGAACCTTGTTTCACAATTCGCACTTGTACGTGAGTTTCTGGATTCCTACCCAATGGTGCGTTATGAACTCAGTGGCTATGAAGCGGATGATATTATTGGGACCTTAGCGAAACATTGTGTTGATTGTCGAGTTGAAATCTTAACCAGTGATCGCGATATGTTACAACTGATTGATGATCATGTTGATATTTTATTAATGCGTAAGGGTCTTACGGATTTAAATATTATGACACGTGAAAAATTAATGGAAGAAATGGGTGTTACGCCGAGTCAAATTGTCGATATTAAAGCCTTACAAGGAGATGTTTCTGATAACATTCCGGGCGTGCCTTCGATTGGTGAGAAGACGGCCTTGAAGTTAATTGGTCAATATGGAACTTTAGATTCACTTTATGAACATAAAGATGAAGTTAAAGGGAAGATGGGTGAGAAGTTGCGTGAGTTTGAAGATCAGGCACGTCTTTCTTATGCCTTGGCTACGATTGATTGTGATGTTCCTTTAGACATTAATATGGATGATTTAAAATATGAAATTCCCAATGATACGATGAATGCTTTTTATCGTAAATACGATATGAACTCTTTAATAACTAAAGATGTTGATGTGGTGATTGATGCGAAAGAAGATATGGCCTTTGCCTCATTGAATGATTCGTGGCATAAGGTTGCGGTTCATCCAAATATTGATAAAAAGGATGAATTGCAAGGGGTCTTTATTACGGATGGGAAGCGTCATGATTATCTTGATCTTGAAGCAATGAAAACAAATGCTGCCTTTCATAAACTCTTGTTGCGAGATGGTTTAATTACCTCAACTTCAAAAGTGCTTTATCGTTTTGCTTTAGATCATAATTTAGCATGCTCGCGTAAGTTTGAGGATGTGCTTTTACTTGCCTTTATCTGTGATGCTTCTACAACCACGATGGCGAAGTTAAAAGACAAAGAACAATTATGGTTTTATGAATATGAAGGTTTGGAGCAGGGACATGCCTTTGCTCGTTCGCTTCTAGGACTGCATGAGTCACTCTTACGTAAGGCGACTCAGGATGCGGTTTATGATGTTTATGAAACAATTGAGAAACCTTTAACATGGGTCTTGGCTCAATGTGAGTTTGTTGGCATTAATGTGGACCAAAGTGTCTTGGATGGCATTGCCGAAAGAACCCTTGCTAAAATCGAACACTTGACGCAAGTGATTTATGATTTAAGTGGGGTTGAGTTTAATATTAATTCTCCGAAACAATTAGGTGAAGTATTATTCGATGATTTAAAGTTACCTACTGGTAAAAAACGATCCACTGCGGTCGATGTCTTAGAAGGATTAGCAGACAAACATCCTATTATAGAAGAAATTTTGACGTATCGTAAATATCAAAAATTCTTCAGTACCTATGCGGAAGGGTTACAAAAATATGTAGATAGTGACCACAGAATTCATACTATCTTTTCACAAACAACAGCTCAAACAGGACGTCTTTCTTCAACTGATCCTAACTTACAAAACATTTCCATAAGAGATGAAGATACGCGTAAAGTACGCCAAGTGTTTGTGGCAGATGAAGGATATACCTTCTTCTCTGCTGACTATTCACAAATTGAACTTCGTGTATTAGCTCATATGGCCAACGAACCTGCGATGATCACTGCGTTTAATGAGAATCATGACATTCATAGTGAAACTGCTATGAGAGTATTTGATGTTCCACGAGAAGAAGTGACATCCTTACATAGACGTCATGCTAAGGCGGTGAACTTTGGTATTATTTATGGTATCTCAGATTATGGTTTAGCGAATCAATTGGGTATCTCTCCTAAAGAAGCAGGATTGTTTATTAAGAACTATCTGGACAGTTTTTCACATATTGAAGCTTATATGAAAGATATCGTAGCAGAGTGTGAGAAAAATCAATATGTGACCACATTGTTCAACAGACGACGCTACTTACCAGAAATCAATGATCGTAACTTCGCCAGAAGAGAAGCGGCTAAAAGAGCAGCAATGAATGCTCCTATACAAGGAACTGCTGCTGATTTAATTAAAATGGCCATGGTAAAAGTTAATGATCAACTTCATAAACTCAAACTTAAGAGTAAACTTATCCTTCAGGTCCATGACGAATTATTATTATTGGTCTCTGATGATGAAAAAGAAATTGTATCAACGATGGTGATCGATGTCATGACTAATATTTTCCCTATGAAAGTTAAATTAGAAGTGTCTTCTTCCTTTGGTAAGACATGGTATGAGGTTAAATAATGCCAGAATTACCAGAAGTACAGACTGTTGTAGATACATTAGAAATTTTAATCCAAAATAAACGTATTGTAGATATTGATGTTAAGTATCCACCAATCATTGACAATGATGTTAACTTTGAAAGTAATGTTACAAACCAACAATTCAAGAGTTTCGATCGTAAAGGTAAGTTTCTCATTTTGGGATTAAATGATGGCTATTTAGTCATTCATCTTCGAATGGAAGGTAAATTCTATGTTGTTAATCAAGAACATACACTTGATAAACATAGCCACCTTGTATTTCATTTAGATGATGGTCAACGTTTGATTTATCATGATGTTAGAAAATTTGGACGAATTCATTATGTAAAACAATTAGATAAACATAAAGGACTCAATCGCTTAGGATTAGAGATATGGGATGATAAGTGTAATGTTGAGTATCTGTCTTCTTCAACTAAGAGAAGAACTATCGCGATTAAAACATTACTATTAGATCAAAGCGTCATAAGTGGTATTGGTAATATTTATGCCAATGAAATTCTATTTGACAGCAAAATTGATCCCAAGCTTAAATCAAATCAACTGACTGATTTAGAATTAGAAAGAATCTTGATAAGTACTAAAGAAATATTGGACCTTGCGATAGAACAAGGTGGAACTTCAATACGTAGTTATACAAGTCAATTAGGGGTTACTGGACGTTTTCAACAGTACTTAAAAGTACATGGAAGAGATGGACAACCTTGTCTAATTTGTAATGAACCAATTGTTAAAGAACAAGTTAATGGACGGGGCACTTATTTTTGTCCAAAATGCCAAAAGTCATCAAAATAGTGTGATAGAATAAGAGAAGGAAAAAGTTGTATGTATGTGGTAGCCATAACAGGATCGATAGGCACAGGAAAAAGCAGCGCATTGCGATACTTTAAGGCTTTAGGGTATCCAAGCATTTCTGCTGATGAAATTGTTCATCAACTTTATCAAAGTGACCACAAGCTTCAAAAAGATATTGAACAACTGGCCAAAGTACCATTGATAACTGATGAAGGAATTGATCGTCAAAAACTAGGAAAACTCTTCTTTTCTCAAGAATCATTTAAAAAAGAAGTCGAACAAATAGTTCACCAACGAGTCTATGAAGAGATTAAGTTATGGAGAGAAAAACATGATCAACAAGAGTTAGGTTTTGTCGAGATTCCCTTGTTATTTGAAACTAATGCTCAACAACAATATGACACAACTTTAATGATTGCCAGTGATCCAAAAGTACAATGGAAACGACTTCGTTACATGAGAAAAATGTCGGTCAAAGAAATTAATAAACGTTTAGCATCCCAACTTTCTCAGCAAGAGAAGATAAAATTAGCGGATACTGTTATTTATAACAATTCAACAAAAAATAGATTAGAGAAACTATTAAATCAATACTTACAGGAGGTACTGCGTGATCTTAGGAAAAATGAAGGTTTATCTTGAACAAAATGACAATTTAAGTGTTCATGAAACATACAGTTTAGAATTACTGTATGCTCCTTTATTGTCCTTAGAAGCCTTACGACTATATTCTTATCTAAGCGTCATGTCACAATTAAATCATTTATTAGACTACTCCATGATTTCTCAACAACTTAATTTTGAAATCGATGTGATTGAAGATTCACGCAAAGAATTAGAAAGACTATGGTTGATTCAAACCTTTGAACAGGACAACCAACATTTTATTAGAGTTAAAAAACCACTAGATTACCATGCATTTAAAAATCATGACATTTTAGGCCGACTTTATATTAATGAGTTTGGTTCCTCTTCTTTACAAGAAATCATTTCATTATTAATTGGCCAACGTTTTGATGGACAACAAAATGATATTAGTGAAAAATTGACCAGTGATGTATTAGATAATTATGACTCACAAAAAGAAATGGTATATAAAGAAGTTGTGTCAATGTCACAATCACAAAGCTTTAACATGAAATCATTTTTAAATATTTGTGGAGAAACAATCTTTCCTAAACACTTAAGAACAAAAGAGAACTTAAGTTTAATAGCTGGTTATGCTGATGCTTATCAAATTGACTATAATTCTTTGAAACGTTATATCAATGAATCAATCCCTGTAGATCAATCTCGCTTTGATACAGATAACTTTAAATCGCTCTCTACTATTAATCATCAACCGCTCCCTAAAGGAGATCCTTATAGTTGGCCTCCAGAGAAGTTTTTGGCTCAATTACAAGATGGTGTACCTGTGATTAATGCGGATTTATATTTAATTAAAGACTTAAAAGAAAAATTCAAGTTTTCTAACGAAGTTATCAATACACTTTTGGACTATGTCATAAAAAACCATGGTGGAACATTAGCGAGAAATCTGGTAGAAAAAATTGCGACATCATGGAAGCGAGCTAAAGTGAACAGTAAAGATCAGGCATTATCTTTGATTAATAATGAAACTAAAAAGATGCCTCAAAAGAGATCTCGTACCGTCATTAAGAAGGCTCATGATGAGCGACCACAAGAAATTGAACTAGATCCTGCAGAAAGACAAAAGCTAATAGATAAAATTAGAGGAAATGATAACAATGAAAAATGAGCTGAGTGAATTACATATCAAATTACCAAAAGAAGCTCTTGAATATAAAGAAAAAAGAGTAAGTGAATTATTAAAAGATTCAAAAGTAATAGCTTTCTTAGAAACACATCAATTACCTGATGACTTTGTATCGAAACATTTCTCTTATTTTGAACGTTGGATAGCAGTTAAAGATAATCAACCTAGTGTCAAGGAATATCAAAGGCCAGGCTATGATTTGGAATTAATTTATCAAGATGGTTTTTTAGATTATGCCTATATACAAAGCAAAGAGGATGCTCTTTATCAACAACAAATGGCACATCTTAATTATTTTAGAATTAATCATGTGCCTTCACCAATGAAGGAAGTTAGTTTTAAGACCATTGCTTATGAACAAGAAACTAGCTTTTATATCACAGTGGCTTCACAAATAAAACAATTAATAAATAACAATAAGGGTCAAGGATTTTATTTACATGGAAGTATTGGAAGTGGAAAAACTTATTTGATGGCTTGTTTAAGTAACGACCTAGCGAGACAAAAAAAGTCTGTGAGTTTTGTGAGAATGAATGAATTATTGGGTGAACTTAAATCATTTTTCAATGATACGACTTCAACTAATGAAATAATGGATGGACTGATGACTTCTTATTGCTTAGTTATCGATGATATTGGGGCAGAGAATGTTAGTGCCTGGGGACGCGATGAGATTTTATTTAACGTTTTAAACTATCGGATGGAAAATCAATTATTAACATGTTTTACTTCGAATTTAAGTATGAAAGAACTGAAGGATGTTTATTTGAAACAACAATATGGCGTTGTGGATGAGAATAAAGTAAATAGGCTGATGGAACGAATTTTAACACTTGCTAAACCATTGACTCTTTATGGCGATTCTAGACGGAAATACTGAGCATTTCATTGATACAAAACAGCGAAACTGATATGATAGAACAGGAGATAAAATGGGAAAAATAGGGGTTTTAACATCTGGAGGAGATGCTCCAGGTATGAATGCGGCAATACGAGCAATTGTTCGCTCAGGAATTAGTCGTGGCTATGAAGTGTATGGAATTAGAGATGGCTACTATGGTCTAGTCAATAAAAATTTTACTCTTCTTTCTCAAAGTGATGTCTCTGATATTATGGTAAGAGGAGGTACTTTTTTAGGTTCAGCTCGATTACCTGAATTCAAAGAAGATAAAGTAGTTGAACAAGCAGTAAGTAATCTCAAGGAATATGGAATTGATTCCTTGGTAGTCATAGGAGGGGATGGCACCTATCGTGGTGCACAAGCTCTTTATGAAAAAGGAATTAATTGTATTGCGATTCCGGGTACTATAGATAATGACATCTTCTCAACTGATTTCAGTATTGGCTTTGATACAGCCTTAGAAACTATTGTAGAAAATGTTGACCGTTTAAGAGATACCTCGAGTTCACATAACCGCTGCTCAGTGGTAGAAGTGATGGGCAATAAATGTGGTGATTTAGCAATCTTTTCTGGCTTAACATGTGGTGCCGAAGTAATAATCACCAAAGAAACAGGTTTTGATGAAGAACAACTATTGAAACAATTGACATATTTTTCTGAAGTCAGAAAAAAGAATCATGCGATTGTGGTCATAAGTGAAAAAATCACAGACGTTGCGTTATTAGCAAAATTGATATCCTTAGAGACACCTTTCTCAGGAAGGGACACAGTCCTTGGTCATATACAACGTGGTGGCTCGCCATCTCCCAACGATCGTTTATTAGCGACACGTTTAGGGGACAAGGCGGTAGAGAACATCATGAATGGTATTGGCGGATGTTGTGTAGGAATTGTCAACAATGAAATTGTGACCATACCTATAGAAACAGCTTTAGCTATGCCGATACGTAAGCGTCAAGAGTATTTTGATTTACATAAGAGATTAGTATAAGAAGGAGAAGTTATGGAAAAATTTAAGAAAACAAAAATTGTCTGTACCATAGGTCCAGCGACAGCTAATTACGATATGATTTATCAGTTAGCTCAAAGAGGAATGAACATTGTGCGCTTTAATTTCTCGCACGATACACATGAATCGCATAAAGAAAGAATGAACTTAGTTCGTAAAGTTTCTGAAGATAGTGGTTTTGTTTTATCTATTATGGTTGATACCAAAGGACCAGAAATTCGTGTTGGTGAAATTGAGAACGGAGAAGTACAATTTAAGACAGGCGATGAAGTAGAAATTTATCGTGATCAAATTGTTGGAACTCATAAAGGTTTCTCCTTATCAGCCCCTGAAGTATTTGACGATGTAAGTGCTGGCGATACCATTTTAATTGATGATGGTAAGATGAGATTAACTGTTTTAGCTAACGAGAAAAATGGTGTACTACAAGCTCGTGTTGAAAACTTTGGTGTTATTAAAACAAGAAAAGGTGTCAACGTACCTAACGTTCATATCTCACAAGCCTTTATTTCTGAAAAAGATGATGCGGATATTCGTTTCGCATGTCGTAATGGTGCTGATTTTATCGCGGCATCGTTTGTTAGACGTAAAGAAGATATTTTTGAGATTCGTAAAATTCTTGAAGAAGAAAATAAACCACGCATGCAAATTATTGCGAAGATTGAAAACCAAGAAAGCTATGAAAATATTGAAGAAATATTGGAAGCAGCCGACGGTGTTATGGTCGCTCGTGGTGACTTAGGTGTAGAAGTAAGTACTGCCTTAGTTCCTATTTATCAAAAGAAGATTATTCAAAAAGCCAACAATCACGGTAAACCTGTCATTACAGCAACTCATATGCTTGAGTCTATGATGTCTAATCCACGTCCAACTCGAGCAGAAGCTAGTGACGTAGCTAACGCAATTATTGATGGTACTGATGCGATTATGACTTCAGGCGAAACAGCGGTAGGTGCATATCCATTAGAAGCAGTTGAAACCATGAATACAATTGCTCTTGCAATGGAAAATATTATTCCTTATCGTGATAATTTACAACATCAAGTTCAAACAGCACAAACAACAATTCAAGATTCTATCGGTATCTCTGTCGCAGACACTTCAATTAACCTTGAAGAAGTAGAAGCTATTGTAGCCTTTACTCAAGGTGGCTCGACAGCACGAAGAATCTCTAAATACCGTCCACCAGTCCCTATATTTGCGGTTACTTTCACTCATGAAGTGGAACGTTCATTAAATGCAAACTGGGGAGTATTCCCTGTTTTCTCTGATATTCAAAATAATATGCACAACGATGATGAATTAGCATCAATTATAGCTAAAAATTATGGTATTGAACCAGGCAAGTTTGTCATCATTACCGCCGGTTATCCAACCGGAGAAGGTACCGCAAATATGATGAAAATCATTGAAGTAAAATAATAAAAACAAGGGAGAAAAAGAGTATGAAAAAGTATCTTGGAATTGATTTAGGAGGTACTCAAGCACGAGTCGCAGTCGTTGATGAAGAGGGTTCAATTTATCAAATGGAAAGTGCTCCATCATTATCACTAGAAAGTTCAGAAGTCATTGTCAATAATCTTTTTTCGTTAATTGATAAAATTGACAATCTAGAACAAGTCAGTGGCATTGGTGTCGGGGTACCAGGACCTGTAGACCAAGATAAAGGATGGATGAATCTCGCATCAAATATTCCAGCGATGACTAAAGTACCATTGGTTTCTATGCTTAAAGAGCGCTATCATTTACCTGTATATATGGATAATGATGCGAATGTTGCAGCTCTCGCAGAAGCAACTGTTGGTGTAGGTAAAGGTCAACCAGTTGTTATTTATGTGACCCATTCGACAGGAATTGGGGCAGGAATTGTTGTCAATGGACAAGCAGTTTCTGGTCAACATGGATTTGCTGGTGAGGTCGCTAACTTAATTGTTAATGACCATTATCCTAAAGTGAATCACCTAAATGCCGGATCATTAGAGAATGTTGCGGCAGGAGTAGGCTTTGTATTGCAGGCTCAAAAAAGAATTGACCCCAAGATTGAATCAGGTAAAGACATTTTTGATTACTATGAACAAAACCATCCAGAGGCCATAAAATTAGTAGATGAGATGTCATTTCATTTCGCTAAAGGTCTCTCAATGATAGCTGCTGTCTTAGATCCACACTGCATTATTATTGGTGGTGGTATTACTAAATCAAAACATCTATACTTTGATAAATTACGTGAATACTACAACAGTATGGTACATGAGAGTTTAAGAGATGTTCGTTTTGAACAACCAATTTTAGAAGAACCAGGTATTGTGGGTGCAGCCATGTTACCACGTTCACATGGAGAATAACTATGAAAGTTTCAGATAACGTTTTAAGAAAATATGCTGCTTTAGCAGTCAGAACAGGAATTAATATTCAAAAAGATCAAATGCTTGTGATACAAGCAGGTACAGAATCCAATTATTTCGTAAGACTCTGTGTTCAAGAAGCCTATAAAGCAGGGGCTAAGAAGGTCTATGTTCAATGGAATGATGATGAAGTGAATCGTTTAGATTATGAATATCAAAGCGTAGAGACATTAGAAGAAGTACCAGAATGGTCACTTAATCGTATTCAACATTACATGGATGAAAAAGCACCTAGACTTAGTGTCTATGCGCCAACACCTGGTCTTTTAAAAGATATTGATTCTGAGAAAGTAAGAAGAGCTCAAGTAGCGCTTCAATCCAAAGATGTTGTTAAAAAATTCAGACAATTCTCAATGGGCAATAAAGCTCAGTGGTCATTGGTATCCATTCCATCTGTGGGTTGGGCTACTAAAGTATTTCCTGAATTAGATGAAAAAGAAGCAGTCGATAAGTTATGGGAAGCAATCTTACAGGCAGTAAGAATTGATGAAAATAACGATCCTGTTTTAGAATGGTCACAACATAACGAAAAACTACATAAACAAAATACCATTCTTAATGATTACAATTTCAAGTCTTTACACTTTAAGAATAGTTTAGGAACAGATTTAGTTGTCGGACTAGCTAAAGATCACATTTGGGCAGGTGGCAGTGAAGTTGCTGCGAATGGATTTGAATTTAATCCAAATCTTCCAACTGAAGAAAGTTTTACAATGCCTGATAAAAACAATGTCAATGGAATTGTCTATTCAACTAAACCTTTAAACTATGGTGGACGTTTAATTGATGAGTTCTGGCTACGTTTTGAAGATGGTAAAGTGGTTGAACATGGTGCTAAAAAAGAAGAAGAAGCACTAACCAATCTACTTAACTTTGATGAAGGATCAAGAAGAATTGGTGAAATTGCCTTAATCTCACATGATTCTCCTATTTCTAATTCGAATATTCTATTTCTAAATACTTTGTTTGATGAAAATGCCTCATGCCATATGGCATTAGGGGCAGCTTACCCTATGAATATTAAGGGTGGTCTAAATATGACGGAAGAAGAGTTGTCCTTAACTGATGCCAATCGTTCTTCACAACATGAAGACTTTATGTTTGGTTCTCATGATATGAAGATTGTTGGTGAAACATTTGATGGACAACAAGTCTTAGTCTTTGAAAATGGTGATTTTGTCTTTTGATTTTATTAGGTACTTATACGCGTCGTGATTCTAAAGGAATTATGGCACTTAACTTAACAGATTTAAGCACGCAATTGGTTCATCAAGAACAAGCTTGTACTTATTTGGTAGAAAAGAATAAGCAAGTATTTAGTGTTTTTAAGGATGAACAAGGTGGTGGAATCTTAATCTTAGATAGTAAGGGACAGCTTGTTGACAAGGTGTATAGTAAAGAGAATAGCGCTTCATGTCATATCGCAATTCATCCAACACTAGATATACTAGCTACAACTAACTATGGTGAAGGGTCTTGTCAATTCTTTATAAAAGAAGAAGGACAATGGAAATTAGCTAAGCGTCATATTGAAAAAGAGGGTTCACATCAACACTTTGTTTATTTCTCAACAACACATGATCATATTATTATCTGTGATTTAGGATTGAATCAACTGGTGACCTACAATTATGATTTTGAAAAGATAAGCGTCCACCAATTCCAAGAGGATATTGGACCACGACATTTTGTCACCAATGATAAAGAAGATTACTTTTATCTCTTATGTGAGTTATCTAATGAATTGTTAGTTCTTCATAGAGAGGACTTTGAGTATAATATTATTCAAAGAGAATCACTCTTGGAAGATCCAGTGTCCCAAGGTAACAATTCGGCTGCTATTCGTATGTCTAAAGATGGCCGCTTCATTTATGCTTCAGTTAGAAATAACGAAGAGAGTATTGTGGTGTTTGAAATAAAGGATCACTTGGTCACAAAGATTCAAACAATTTCTTCACATGGTAAACATCCTCGTGATATTAATTTAAGTAAGGATGAAAATTTTTTATTGGTAGCAAACAAGGATTCAGACAATGTTGTCTTCTTTAAAAGAGATGGTAGTGGTCTGTTGGTTTATGACAAAGAAGTAAAAGTGAGTGAACCGGTCTGTATATTAGTTTAATTTGACAAAACACTTAAAGAGTTTATAATGTTGTTATAAAACGTAAGCAAGACACAATTCAATTGAGTTTGATGTAGAGAGAAACCTGGTTGGTGAAAAGGTTTAACAAATTATTTGAATTACCACTTGTGAGTTAAGTTCTCGAAAGAACTTCGTACATCGGCGTTAACGATTTGAGAAAAAAATAAAGGTGGTACCACGCACTTGCGTCCTTTGGTAACACCTTTTTTATTTAAAAGGAGCATAAAATGAGTTTTGGAATTGATTTTAGAAAAGATGAAAAATTGAGTGTCTTAAATCACTCAACAGCCCATTTAATGGCACAAGCTATTAAACGACTTTTCCCTCAAGCTAAATTTTGGGTAGGACCTGTAGTTGAGGAAGGTTTTTATTACGATGTAGATACAGGGGAAGATGTTATTACCGAAGAGGATTTACCTCGTATCGAAAAAGAGATGAAAAAGATTTCTAAGTCTAATAAATTTATTCAGCGTATTGAATTGACTAAAAATGAAGCTTTAGAAATGTTTAAAGATGATGAATACAAAATAGATTTGATTGAACGTATGGATGAAGATGAGGTAGTCATTAGTGCCTATAAACAAGATGAATTTATTGATCTTTGTAAAGGACCTCATGTGAATTCAACTAAAGAGATGAAACATTTCAAATTGAACAAATTAGCAGGAGCCTATTGGAAAGGTGATGCTGATAATAAGATGCTTCAAAGAGTCTATGGTTTTAGTTTCTATACTAAAGAAGATTTAGATGATTATTTAAATCGTATTGAAGAAGCTAAAGAAAGAGATCATCGTAAGTTAGGTAAGGAATTAAAACTGTTCCATCTGAATCCAGAAGTTGGTTCAGGTTTACCTTTCTGGTTACCTCGTGGAGCAACTATTCGTCGTTTAATTGAACGTTATATTACAGATTTAGAGTTAGAGTTAGGGTATGAACATGTCTATACACCTATCATGGCTAACGTTGAGTTTTATAAGACTTCAGGACACTGGGATCACTATCATGAAAATATGTTCCCTCCTATGGATATGGGCGATGGAGAACAACTTGTTTTGCGTCCTATGAACTGTCCACATCACATGGATATTTATCGTCAAGACATTCATTCCTATCGTGAGTTACCAATAAGAATAGCTGAGTTAGGAATGATGCATCGTTATGAAAAGAGTGGTGCTCTTTCAGGATTACAACGTGTTCGTGAAATGACACTTAATGATGCTCATATTTTTGTGAGACCAGATCAAATAAAGGATGAATTCAAACGTACTTTAGATTTAATTGTTGCTGTTTATAAAGATTTTAAGATTGATGAGTATGAGTTTAGACTATCCTATCGTGACCCATTTGATAAAGAGAAATATTTTGATGATGATAAGATGTGGGAAGAAGCAGAATCTATGATCAAAGAAGCTATGGATGAGATGAATATTCCTTATTATGAAGCAATAGGTGAAGCTGCTTTCTATGGTCCTAAGTTAGATGTTGAAGTTAAGACTGCCCTTGGTAGTTCTGAGACATTGTCTACTATTCAACTGGACTTCTTGTTACCTCAACGTTTTGATTTAACTTATGTCGGAGAAGATGGCAAAAACAATCATCGTCCTGTTGTTATTCACCGTGGAGTTGTGTCTACTATGGAACGTTTTGTTGCCTATTTAATTGAACGTTATAAAGGCGCATTTCCATTATGGTTAGCTTGGCAACAAGTGACAATCCTTCCTGTGAATGCAGAGTATCATCTTGATTATGCTTTTGAAATCAAAGAATTATTATCTAAAGTTGGAGCTCGTGTTCAAGTCGATGGACGTAATGAGAAATTAGGTTTTAGATTACGTGAAGCTCAAGTTGATAAAATACCTTTACAAATTGTGGTAGGGGATGGCGAGATGGAAAATAAATCAGTCAATGTGCGCCAATATGGTTCCAAAGAATCATTGTCCATGAGTCAAGATGAGTTTATCAATTGGTTTACTCAACGCGTTATTGACAAGATCTAATATGCAAGTACTTACTATTATCGCAATGATTTTAGCGATCTCAGTTTCTATGATTTTGGAGATATTTGTTCTTTCTTTCTATACAAGTAATCCTTTCACTTTGATCATGTACTGGTCTATCCATGCCTTATTGGTCATGATTGTTGCTGAGATACTTATAGGTCTGTTTGCTAAAAGAAAGAATTTAGCCAATACCAAAGAAGTATTTAAGATGATAAAAAGTGCTCATCAAAAACAGAGTTCTATGACATTGCATATAGTGATGAGTGGACTATGTCTAATTATTTCTTATGGATTTTTAAATCGTAACCTTACTATGGCAACTAATATTGCTTTAGTGAGTTGTATTGTATTGTTTTTTGGATATGTATTTAGACTTATCAAACTAGAGAACAAATAAAAAAAGTCAGAGTGAAGTTTACCTCTGACTTTTAATTTTATGAAAACAGTTCTTTAATAGTTTTTTGAATATCATCTAAGGAAACAAGTTGTATTTCATCTTGTCCTGAAATTTTTAATTCAACTTGGTTATCTTTGATAGAACGTCCCACTGTAATACGAGCGTAGGCACCGATAAGTTCCATATCATTAAACTTTACCCCAGCTCTTTCTTTACGATCATCAAGTAGTACATCTAATCCTTCATTATTCAATGATTCATAGAGTGTATTTGCTACATGATTTTGTTCTTCATCTTTCGTATTGATGACCACAATCGCGACCTGTATTGGAGCAATTTCTTTAGGCCATAAAATACTGTTCTCTGTATGGTTTTGTTGAACTATGGCTGCTAGACAGCGACCAATACCAATACCATAGGAACCCATGATGACTGGTTGGAGATGATTGTTTTCGTCCGCATAATAAAGATTCATCGCTTTTGAATAACCATCACCTAGCTTAAAGGTATTACCAATCTCAATACCACGTTTAAATGAAACTGGTCCTTGACCATTCTCACACATGTCTCCTTCTTGAATATAACGAACATCAGCAATCAAATGAGGTGTAAAGTCAGAATTATTCACATTAATTAAATGATGATCTTCTTCATTTGCTCCAACGATATAGTTTGTCATGACTGTTATTTGTTGGTCCATAATAATAGGTAAATTAAGGTTAACAGGACCTGCAAAACCCACAGGTGATGATGTAAGTCGAACAATATCATCTGGTGTTGCTAATTCAACGGTCGACACGTTAAGAAGTTTCTGAAGTTTAACTTCATTAACATCATGATCTCCTCTGACACAGACTGCCACAAAATCATCGTCAACTTGATATATTAAGGTTTTTACAAATTGTTTAACATCTTGTTTCAAAAACTCTGTGACTTCTTCAATCGTTCTAGCTTGAGGAGTAAATACTTTTTTGTGTGATAAAGTAGGGGAGTTGTCATTATTTTCTTCAATAACACATCCAGCAATCTCTAAGTTAGTAGCATATCCAGAAGGTTCATGGAGTACTAAGATGTCTTCTCCTATGTCAGAAAGAGCTTGGAATTCTTCAGACAAAAGTCCACCCATTACTCCAGTATCAGCTTTGACTACTACGTAATCTAAGCCCATTCTTTCAAAAGAACGATGATAAGCATCGAACATGAGTTGATAGTTGTGATTAAGACCTTCCAGGTCTTTATCGAATGTATAGGCATCTTTCATAACAAATTCACGGACACGAATCAGTCCAAATCGAGGACGTGGTTCGTCTCTAAATTTAGTTTGAAATTGAAAGAGCGATACGGGTAGATCTTTATATGATTTAATACCCATTGAAGCTGCTGCCGCGAAAAGTTCTTCGTGAGTTGGACCTAATACAAAAGGTTTATTGAAACGGTCTTTCAATTGAAACATAGAGTCACCAAATAAATCTCTTCTGCCTGAATTGATATAAACATCTTCTGATATTAAGGCAGGCATTGAGAGTTCTAATGACCCAATATTTTCCATTTCTTCACGAACGATATTCTCGATTTTATTAAAGGCTTTGAGTCCCAGTGGCAATAACATGTAGACGCCTGATGAACTCTTTTTGATCATTCCGGCTCTGACTAGTAAGTTACCTGATGAGGAATCTTCATCTTTTGTGTTTTCTCTTAATGTATAAAAAAAGCTTTGACTAAGTTTCATTGTAGTTACCTCGCATGTAAGATTATAACACAGGATTATGCTATAATAAACTCAAATGGAGGGCAGACATGCGCATTGAAGAGCTTATTTTAATTTCAAATGTGGATCATCATCAAATGAATGGAACTATTTATCGTCCAGCTAAAGTGGAAAAGATGGTTCTTTTAATTCATGGCATGGCTGACCATGAATTACGCTATAAAGATGTGGCAACTCAGTTGGTTAAAGAAAACTGTTTGGTACTCTGTCCTGATTTAAGAGGCCATGGACGTAGTCCACATGATTCAACTATGGGTTATTTTGCGAAAAGTGATGGAGCCTTTAAGATGGTTAGAGATCTCTATCAACTCGTTAAACAGATACAAGAAACATATCCTGTGGAGTTAATTCTTCTAGGACACTCTATGGGAGCTTTGTTTGCTTTAGATTATCTGAAACGTTATCCAAAAGACATTAAAGGTGTAATAATATCAGGAACACCTGCTAAAAACGATTTAGCAACAATCGCGAAAGGTTTATTGAATCTAGTGGCTAAAAGAAAACCTAAAGAACCTAATGTCATGATTCAAAACTTAATGAATAAAACGTTTAATAAAGGAATCCAAAATCCTACTTCAGATATTGATTGGGTGAGCGCAAATTCAATGTCACGACAAATGTATCAAGAAGATTCTTTGTGTGGTTTCCCTTTAACTAATGCGGGATATGTCGATTTGTTTTCACTTTTAGAAAGTGTTTATCATACAAGTAAGTGGCGTATTAATGATGAAGAGTTACCAATTTTTATACTGAATGGTCAACATGATCCAGTGTCAAATAGTACTGAAACTAAATCCTTATTGAATAAAAAGGGTTATGAAAATGTAACTATCTATAATTATGAAGCGTCTCGTCATGAAATCTATTTCGATAATGATCATAAAAAGGTATTGAGTGATCTTATTGAAATAGTTAAAAATTTGACTTAAAGATTTATAAATGTTATCATCTACTAGCAAGTTTAGAAAGTAGAAGTGCTCTTCTCACCTGATGGACATAAGGACATGGGTAAACGCTTAAACATGATAACTTTTGAAGTTGTGGATAGCGTATTGGAGAAGTGCTCATTGAGTACTTTTTTATTTGTTAAAACAGGAGGTGAATGCTATTACACGAAAAAGAAATGACGATTTGGTCAATGAAAACATTCGATTTAAAGAAGTTTTAGTTATTGGTCCAGAAGGCGAACAATTAGGAATTATGTTGCGCCGTGAAGCTTTAGAAACAGCTTATTCAATGAATCTAGATTTAATGTGTGTTGCCCCAAGTGGAAAACCACCGGTATGTAAAATTTTGGATTATGGTCGCTATAAGTTCGATCAACAGAAGAAAGCGAAAGAAGCTAAAAAACGCCAGCACGTTACAGAATTAAAACCTATCAGATTATCGCCTGTCATTGACAAGCATGACTTTGACACTAAACTGAATCAAGCCAGAGGATGGATTGAAGAAGGTAGGAAGGTTAAAGTAGATATGCGATTTAGAGGGCGTCTAATCACTCGTTTAGAAGTTGGTAAAAAAACAATGAATGAGTTTGTTGAAGGTGCTAGTGATATTGCTAGTGTTGAAAAAAGACCGAGCATGGAAGGTAATACCATGTCAACAATTTTAGCCCCTAAAAAGATTAAAGAATAACTTACAAAAGGAGCAAGTATATGCCAAAAATGAAGACTAAAAAGGCTCTAGCAAAAAGAGTCAAGCGTACAGGAAGCGGAAAACTTAAGAGATCACATGCTTATGTATCTCACTTTGCCGCAAATAAAACGCAAAAACAAAAACGTAAACTTAGAAAGAGTAGCTTGATTTCTAATAGCGACTACAAACGCATTAAGAATCTACTACATAATTAAGAAGGAGTGTCCATCAAATGCCAAGAGTAAAAAGTTCGGTTGCATCACGTAATCGTCGTAAGAAAACACTAAAATTAGCTAAAGGATATAATGGTTCTAAACATAGACTATATAGAACTGCTAACGAACAAGTTATGCGTTCCTTACGCTACGCTTATCGCGATAGAAAGCAACTTAAGAGAGAAATGCGCAAGCTTTGGATCACTCGTATCAATGCTGCCGCAAGAATGCATGACCTAAGCTATTCTCAATTCATGCACGGATTAAAAATTGCCAACATTAATGTCAATCGTAAAATGTTATCAGAAATCGCGATTCATGATCCAAAAGGATTCGAATCAATTGCTGACCAAGTAAAAGTCGCGTTAGCTAAATAAATCATGAGTAAAACTCGCGAGTTAGTACATCATATACTAGTCGATGTCTTTAATGATGTACTTGACTTACAAGAGAAATATTTACGCAACCAAGGAATTAATTTAGGTATTTCAGAAGTTCATACTTTAGAAGCCATCGATAAAGCCAAAGAGAACAATCGAATGACAGATATTGCTAATGAACTTAACATTACACTATCAACCTTAAGTATTAATATTAAACGATTAATCAACAAAGGATATGTTAAGAAAGAGACGAATCAACACGATCGTCGTGTGGTCCATCTTACTTTGACAGAAAGTGCCTATCAAATATTAGAGATACATAAAGAATTTCATGAAGAATTAGTCAGTTCTTTCTTTGATGATTTAGATATAGGTGAAGACCAATTACTTCTTGATTCACTTGAGAAAATTGATGCGTATTTAACTAAAATGATTGAGAATTTTAAATAGTACTAACGATTTCGTTTAGTACTTTTTATCATTTAAAAGAGGAAACCATATGAGAATAATCATTGCTAGTCACAATCAAAATAAAATTAAAGAATTCAAAGAGCTATTAGAACATGAGGTCGTAGGACTAAGTGATATAAATTACCATCAAGAAATTATTGAAGATGGTGAATCGTATATTGAAAATGCGACTATTAAAGTAAAAGCTTTAGTAGAATTATTTCCCAATGATGTCATCATCGGAGACGATTCAGGATTCTCAATAAAAGCACTTCAACATAAACCTGGTTTATATTCAGCACGCTATATGAGTCATTTAAATGACTATGAAAGAAACTTAGCCGTTATAGAGCTTCTTAAAGATAATGAAGACAGAAAAGCATTTTTTACATGTGCCATGGTCCTATATTATCAACAAGAGTATTTTGTGACTCAAGAAGTTGTTTATGGTACTTTGCCTAATGAAGTACTAGGAAACGAAGGTTTTGGTTACGACCCTATCTTCATACCAAATGGAAGTAATGAGACTTTTGCTCAAAACCCACAAGTTAAACAACAAATTTCTCATCGCGCCAAAGCAATAAGAAAGATTATAGATCATGTACACTACCTTCAAGACTAAAATTTTACCGATTATTTGGTCTCTTTCTTTATGTGTGATGATGTTAATCAGTGTCATTGACTTCTTTTCATTTCGAACTAGCTACTATGAGAAAATGTATAAAATAAATCAAAGTGCGACACAGATTCAAATCTCACAAGAAGATCTTATGGAATCGACCATCGTACTTTTAGACTATCTAAGAGACGATAGAGACAACTTAGATATTGATGTTACTATCAACAACGAAACAGTACCCATGTTTAATGAAAAAGAAATATCACACATGGTCGATGTTAAGGATTTATATCTAAATGCTATGACAATCCGTAATATCTCTTTTGTGGTTTTTATCTTGCTAAGTATTTTTCTTATTTATGAAAGAAGTTCATATTTCTTATTACAAGGATTTAAGAGAACTTTATTAATTTTAGGATTAATATTAATTTTTATTGTATCGTATGCTGTGATTGATTTTAATAGCTTTTGGAATGATTTTCATCATATCTTTTTTACTAACGATTTATGGATATTAGATCCAAGAGTTGATCGTCTTATTAATATGGTACCTCTTAATTTCTTCAATGGTTTAGTAACTCGAATTATTATAACTTATGGTTTATTATTAGCTAGTGTGATGGGAGGGTTGAAACTATGGCAAACAAAGACAAAGTAGTTCATATTGTATTATTTGAACCAGAAATACCTGCTAATACAGGTAATATTATGAGAACCTGCGTTGCAGCTAAAATGGTATTACATTTGATAGAACCTTTAGGTTTCATTTTAGATGATCGCCATTTAAAACGTTCTGGTTTAGATTATTTAGAAGACTTAGAGTTTATTGTTCATGATGATCTTAATGCTTTCTATGAAACAATGGATGGAATCTGTTATTATATTAGTCGCTATGGCCAAAATACTTACTCGGATGTTAATTATATGGAAACAGATAGTGATGTGTATTTGATGTTTGGTAAGGAATCGACTGGAATCCCCTTAGAAGTACTCCAAAAACATCAAAATAGGGTATTACGTATTCCAATGAATCCAGACTCTCGTTCGCTCAATTTGAGTAATTGTGTGGCGATTGTTGGGTATGAAGTCTTGCGTCAAAAGGGATTTAGTGGACTTAGCCAAAGTGAAGTTCAAAAGGGGGCCAATTGGCTTAATGAATTTAATCACATTGATTGAATTTTATTGTTTTTTCGCTATAATAGCTTTATGACAAAATAGAAGGAAAGAGGTTTTTAAATGTTATCAAAAGTAATTACTTCAGACGATGCTCCTAAGGCAATAGGTCCTTATTCACAAGGTATCAAATTAGGAGATTTCGTTTATCTAGCTGGCCAAATTGCTTTAGATAGCAATAACCAATTATCACAAGGTGATATTAAACAACAAACACTTCAAATTATTAATAACATTGTTTCTTTGTTAGCTGAAGTTAATTTAGAACTACGTCATATAGTAAAAACGACTGTATATTTAAAAGATATGGATATGTTTGATGACTTTAATGAAATATATGCGACATATTTTGCGCATCCTTATCCAGCAAGATCAACAGTTGAAGTTTCTCGTTTACCCAAAGATGCCTTAGTAGAAATAGATTGTTTTGCGATTGACACAACAGTCTATGAAGAAAAGTTTGGGACCAACACTTACAATTCTGATAACTATCCTGAAGTGGATTGTTCAGAATGTGAAAGTGGTTGTTGCGAAGATTGTTAGACAAGTGCATTTGTACTTGTTTTCTTTTGTATTTTAGGAGGATAAATGATGAATACCCAAGAATTGCTTCGTAATGTTCGTTCACTTGTATTAGTAACTTTATCAGCTTTGATTTATTCCATAGCTATTAAAATGTTTGTTGAATCCGCAAACCTAATACCTGCAGGTTTCATTGGAATTTCATTAGTTATTACTGAAATCATTGATGTATTAATACATGTACGAGTCCCATACATGTTACTTTATTTTATTTTACAGATTGCGCTAACTTTAGTAGTCTTTAAAATAATTGGTACAAGATTTGCGGTATTGTCAATTCTTCAATTTACGTTGATGACAATCTTTAGTTTCTTGATTCCAGCAGTTACACTCTCTGATGATGTTATATTAATTTCTATCTTTGGTGGTGTCTTAACAGGTACCTCGATTCTTTTAGCTTTATTAGGTGAAGCCTCATCGGGAGGTACCGATTTTGTGGCGGTCTATTTTCAAAACAAATCTAATATACCTATATGGGATTATATTATGTTTTTTAATTGGGGCGTTCTATTAATTGCTGGCTTTTTCTTTGGGATAGAGGCAGCTCTTTATTCCATGGTATTTCAGTTTGTGTCTACAACCCTTGTTAATACCTTTAATTCAAGAAATCGTTTAGTCACCCTGACTATCATTACTTCAGAAGGGGACAAAATAAGCCAATTATTAATCACTAATACTAAACATGGAGTTACCGTTTCAGAAGCAAAAGGCGCTTTCACTAACTCTTCTAAACAGATGCTTTATACAGTACTTAATGAATTTGAAGTCAACTTTGTCATTCATGAGATTCGAAATATTGATCCTAAAGTATTTATTAACGTTGTTAAAAGCGAAAAAGTGTATGGCAATTTTAAGAAGAAGAGGATTTCATAGACCTATCTAACTTGACAGAGTGTATCTCTATCATGTATGATTCCAATTGTTATCAAGAGTTGAGGTAGAGAGTTAGCTCAGTGACCTCACACCAACCATCCCGTAGGGAAAAGGTGGGACAGCTAACATCGATAAGATGAAAACACTACTTTTCTAACCTTCTTATCGGAAGGTTTTTTAAATTGATTGAAAGGAAACAAAGATATGATAACCTATTTTACTTCAGAATCCGTGACCGATGGTCATCCAGATAAAATTTGTGACCAAATTGCAGATACAATTTTAGATGCGGCACTTAGAGATGATCCCAATTCACATATGGCTGTAGAAGCTACGATTAAAGACAACTTTATTCTTATTTATGGTGAAGCAAATACCCAAGCACAACTCGACTATGAGGCACTGGCTAAAGGGGTTATGAAAAAGATAGGCTACAATGAAGACTATGAAGTCTTAGTAAAAGTATCTTTACAATCTCAAGAGATTAATCATGCTGTGAGCCATTCAAAAACAGCCGCAGGAGACCAAGGCATTATGTTTGGTTATGCGACAGATGAAACACCATATTACATGCCATTGCCTATTGTTTTAGCTCACAAATTGTCAAAGAAACTTAGTGATTTAAAACATGAATATTCATTTTTAAAACCAGACGGTAAGTCACAAGTCACAGTAGCATATGAAGATGATAAGCCACTCTATGTCTCTACTATCATTCTTTCAGCACAACACGATAGTGATGTAACTCAAGAAATATTAAGAGAGTTATTGATTGATAAAGTTATTAACCAAGTCATTCCAGAGAAATATTTAAGTGATGAAACTACGATACATATCAATCCTAGTGGCTCATTTGTAATAGGTGGACCATTTGGTGACTCGGGTACTACTGGAAGAAAGATTGTAGTCGATACTTACGGAGGTATGGCACGTATTGGAGGGGGATGTTTCTCTTCAAAAGATCCTAGTAAAGTGGATCGTAGTGCTGCTTATTATGCACGTTATGTCGCAAAAAATGTGGTAGCCTATGGACTTGCTAGTCGCTGTGAAATTCAATTATCCTATGCGATAGGTTTAGAGAAACCACTATCTATCTTTGTAGAAACTTTTGGGACAGAGAAAAAGGACATCAAAGATGTTGTCCGTTTTGTTAAAAATAATTTTGATTTTAAGGTTTCTTCTATGATTGAAGAACTAGATCTAAAGCGACCAATTTATGCTGAAACTGCAGCGTTTGGTCATTTTGGTAGAAGTCAATTTCCTTGGGAGAAAATAAAAGAAGGATTAGAAATTTAAAAGGAGCACTGCTCCTTTTTTTAATGGTAATTAAAGATATGAGATTGATAAAGTTTAAGGAATAAAGCAAAGATACCCATCATCAACATAATTGATAATAACGTTAACCCTATGACTAACAAGAGATTGAGTTGATAATAAAATACCACAAATCCATAAATGACAGGAATTACCAAAGACAAAATAATGGATAGAAATGAGTTAAAGTTTTGTTTAACTGCCTGAGCTTCAGATAACCAGTTCATTTTAGGTTTGATCACATCAATTATAATTAATAACATGTTGACACTAAGGACTGATAAAACTGAAACAAAAATAAATATGACATAGAATGTCCATGGCAAACTTAATATGAACAGTGCTCCAATAAACAAGGTAAAGACTGTGATTAGAGAAACCAGAGATCCAGTGAACACTTTACTTAAAATAATTGTGTTCTTAGAAACTGGGAGTGCTCTTAAAGCATCTAATTGGTAAGCATCTCGAGAAATAGCAGTTGAAGATACAGAATTTAGACCACTACTAAAGATACCTACAAGAAATCCTGCAATGACCGCAATCATCACTAAGTCACTATTGTTATTGATCAGTAACCCTTGATATGCGACTAAGTCAATATCTGAACTAGCACTTGAAAAGAGATATGGACCAAACAACAGAGCTGGCATTAAGATTGTGATACTAATACAGTTTAATAAATAGGCAGGTGTTCTTATTAATTCAATAAGTTCACGTTTGATCAGTGCAATTATAACGGGTTGAGAACTTGTATGTTTTCCAACTGTAGCTGAGTTAAAAGTTGTTTTGCTACGTGCAGACTCGCTAATTCCTTGGGCACCATTTAAGTAGAAGCCTTGAGCAAATACACAATATAAGGCAAACAGAGCCACATTAATAATTATGACACCACCTAATGAAACAAGTTCAAGATGATTGAGTGCTCTAGCAGAAAGATTAATAGTAGGAATAAAAGTAAACATCAATGAGGCTATTGAATCATTTCCTTGTTGTAACATTGAAATAAGTGCCTCATTTGAAATAGTACCCATAGAATTCGAACTCAGACTAAAGACTACGGCGAAGACTATTGTTATAAAACCAATAATGATATTCATCGCATTTTTATTTTTAAATAAAGGAACAAAATTCATCAACAACATAATAATCAGTGAGCTCACCAATAAAGGAAAAACTGGTAGTAATATGCTGATGATAACTAATGAAAAGTAAAACAAAAGTGGAGGCTGTGTCTGAGCCATAGCTAAGCCAAAAGGCACCATAAAAAAGATGACAAATAAATATTGATACAACAAGGTTGTAATAAATTTTGCGCCTAATATTTGGTATGGTTTCACAGGAAGTGCTAAGAAGCTTTCCGTGTCTTTTGCGTAATAGTAAATTGAAGGAATTTGTAATAACGATAATAAGAAAACAAATATTGTGACACCAGCTAAGACCACATTGGTCAATATTGATATTTGGTCAATAGCTACTAATAATTCTAAAGTGTGATTAAATAAGAAATATAAAGAGCCCATTAAAGGTAGAAATGCGACCAGTAATAACGCATACAAACCCCAACGCATCAATTTAGAGCGTGAGGAAGTAATTTCTTGAGAGGAACCACCTAAGGTAGTTTTAATCATTACTTTAGTTAATAATAATAACTTAGCCATTGAGAGTCACCTCTAGAAAAATTTCCTCAAGTGATTGATCGGGATACTTTTCTTTGAGTTCGACTAATGTTCCTGTATAGTTTATTTTCCCATGATTAATAATCGCAATCTTATCACATAACTTTTCAGCCACTTCTAAGACATGTGTCGAAAAGAAGACGGTCTTTCCACTTTGAGCATGTTCTTTCATCATTTGTTTAAGATTGAAAGAAGATTGGGGATCTAGTCCAGTTAATGGTTCATCTAATATCCAAATATTTGGTTGATGTAATAAGACACCCATAATCATTATTTTTTGACGCATACCATGTGAGTAAGATTGAATCTTATCATTTAAGGCATCATTCATGTCCAAAGTGTTTGCTAATTCGACTATTCTTTGTTGTCTAACATCTGAAGGAACTTCATAAATATCACCAACAAAGCGTAAGTATTCAATTCCTTTGAGTTGAAGGAAAAAATCTGGTGTATCAAAAACATAACCAAATTGCTCTTTAGCTTTAATTGGTTGTTTCTCGATATCGAAACCGTTGAGAGTAATTGATCCTTCATCAGCTTTTAGAATACCTGCTAACATCTTAAGTGTCGTTGTTTTACCTGCGCCATTGGGTCCAATAAAGCCCATGATTGTGCCTGCAGGAACATGAAGGCTCAAGTCATCAACAGCTTTTTTAGTCTTTGCATAAGACTTGGATACGTTTTGAATTTGAATCATATTTAATTCCCTCTACAGTTCAATTCCGATGGTTCTTTGAACTTCTTTCAACTTTTTATTTGCAATAGTTCTAGCTTTGTTTGCTCCATCGACTAAAACTTCTTGAAGAATGTTTTGCTCTTTAATTTCTGCATATTTATTTTGGATAGTCTCTAATGTATCAACTACAATATCTGCCACATACTTCTTAAACTCTCCATAACGTAAATCTTGTGTCTCCAAAAGAATTGCTTCAATGGAAACTTTTTTAAGTGAAGCAGCAATAACTATCAAATTGGAAATACCAGGTTGATTGATAGGATCATAGGCTATCTTATCTAATGAATCAGTGACAGCAGACATAATTTTCTTACGTGCTTTTTTAGGTGTGTCCATTAAGTAAATACATCCCTTATCGCTAATGTCTGATTTACTCATTTTCTTAGTTGGTTCTTGTAAGTCATAAATTTTTACACCAACTTCTTCTAATAGAGGTTCTGGTATCAAAAATAATTCTTTGTTGTAGCGATTATTCATTCTCTCTGCGATATCTCTCGTTAATTCAACATGTTGTTTTTGATCAATACCGACAGGGACAAAGTGAGCATCATAAAGTAAAATATCAGCTGCCATTAAAGTAGGGTATGTATAAAATCCTACTGTATGGTTAGTTTCACCTTTAGCTACTTTATCTTTATATTGAGTCATACGATTAAGCTCACCTAGATAGCTATAGCACGCTAAAATATGACCTAATTGTGTATGTTCCAATACATCAGATTGTAAAAAGATGGTTGCTTTTTGAGGGTTTAAGCCAGCCGCAAGATAAAGTAAAGCAGCTTCCTCTAGATTGTTTCTTAATTCACTGGGATCTTGTGGTACGGTAATAGTGTGTAAATTCGCAATAAAAACAAACATCTCATAATCATCTTGATACTTTACGAAATTTTGTAATGCGCCTATATAATTACCAAGGGTTAGATGTCCACTCGGTTTAATACCTGATATCATTCGTTTTGTGTCCATAATTCCTCCTAATATAATGATTTTATCACAGTCTACATCTATAATTCCAGAAAGGTTGTATAAATCCTATATTGAGTATGAAATAAATGACTTTATCAGTTGAATAAGTTATAAAAGTCTTTAATGCCTATATCATAACGTTTAAGAACCATTTAGTTCATCTAATTTTGTTGGGTACTGATCTTCCTTGTAACTTTTAAGTGTTCTACTTTCACGCTCATCTAGTTCAATTCAATACCTAATATCTAATTCACCTTTTCGGTGGCTTGAACTGTAAGCAAGCATTTTTCAAATAATTTGTCTTATAGCTGTGTAAGACACCTATAACTATTTTCGGATTATATTGATAATTCATAACAAGAATATTCTGGTAAATCTGATTTCTTTACTATAAAAAATCTTCAATTTAATATTATTTTCTATGGTATTTGAGACATCTTCATCACTCGTTTTAACTTCGATTGTGGGATCACATTGATACCATCAAATTGAGCATCAAAGTCAATTTCTTCTTGATTAATTTGAATTAAAGGACTGAATAGAATTATACTGCCTAATTCTTCATTAATCGTAAAAGGGAAAAGTCAGTATTAAATAGAATAAAAAAGCTTTTCGAATCAAACAAATGATAAAACTTTGTATTGTATATTAAAATTCAATATGCTATCATAGTTATATTAATATAAGTATGGTGATATAAAACTTATTTCTCTTGTGTCTGATTAAATCCTCATTATAGAGATTTGGAGTGAATCATCAAAACTATATTCCTTGGGGATTATGATGGATTTTATTACTATAACTAAAAGGAGGAGGTGAAGAAATGAATTTTTCTGGTATTTTTATGGGTGTATTAGTTTTTGTTATACTATTCATGTCATCTGTGGGTAGTGTTATTGATTTATACGATGTCCCACAAAATAGTTTCTTAATTATAATTCTACCATGGAGTATTACTAGAAATTTGTATGATTATCTTGAAAAAAAGAACAGTAATGATTAATGAGAAAAATAGCATAGAATCTTGGAGGATTAATATGAAAAAAATAATAAGAATATTTTTTACAGTTTTACTATCAACATTTTTGCTAGTACCTTTTAGCACAAATTCTGTATTTGCACAAAATGGGGTTGATAGTATCAATCC
>JAAZEF010000026.1 GCA_012512455.1 Erysipelothrix sp. | reverse complement strand
AGCTAATAATGCGACTGGTTCTACTCCTAATAATACTAAGACTAATGTTAATGGTGCCATGGTGGCAGTTTCATCTGTTCCAGGTATGATTCCGATAATCGTAAAGATGAAACTACCTACAACACTTAACACTACCACTTGAAATAGTGTCATCATAGAGCTTTCTTTTGATACTCTTCTTTATAATTTTTTGAATCTTTGGGGATGAGTACTAATAATGAGTGCATTTCTAAATCTTCTAATTCTTTAATAATTTCCTCATCAGCATCTCTTAGGGCTTCTATTTCTTCTTCAAGTGTCATATTGGCCATTTCTAAAATGTGTTCAATATTATCACTTTTTAATTGACCATCGAAGCGACGTTTTGGTTTATATAAAAAAGATTAAAAATAATTGACATGACACATCCTATGAGTCCAAATAGTAATGCGAAGCCATCGGCCATGCCAGGATCAATTCCATCTAGACTATTGAAATAATACTTTCCTAATAGAAAGAAACTCATGGTTAAAATGATGCTGATTAAACAAGACATTAATAATTCTCTTAAAACAACAGTATCATTCCAAACTTCTGTATATTGAGGTACACTCTTCTTTTCCTTCATACAAATTTCCCCTTTAGATTATTTAATTTTTATTCTATCATTTTTTCGTTGCCAAACATAGAGCACAATAATCAGTAGTGGAAAAGCAATACAGCTTAGAAACATCAATTGATAGCCCCATAAACTTGATAATACTCCACCATAAATAGAGCCGATGCCAATTCCACCATCGAATCCCATAAAAAAGGTGGAGTTTGCGGCTCCAAGTCTTCCTTCTGGTGCACTCATTAAAGTTAATGTTTGAAAACTGGCTTGTAGGGCACTAAAGCCTGAGCCATATAAAATAGAGGCTATTAAGAAATGAGCTAAACTTGATGCTAAAGTGAGTACGATCATAGAAAAAATAGTTAATAATGAACCGATTATTACAATATGAAAGAAACCATGTTTATCGGCAATTTTACCTATCATGGGTCTAAATATAATTAAACATAAGGCATTGAGGGTAAAGAAGAGTCCTAAGTTAGTGATTCCTTTTTCGTTTCCATATAGAACAACAAAACTTAAGAGTGCTCCATAAATAATGGTACAGAGTAACATTAAGAGTGAGGGAAAGACGACTTCTTTTTCAAAGGGTTTCTTTGATACACTATTTATAGGTCTCTTTTCTACTTTTAAGTTAATGATGAATAGAAAGACCGCTAATAGAAAGAGAGTGGCACTATTGAATAGTGTCCCAAAACCTTTTTGTGAGACGAGATATAGGGATAGTGGAGGCGCTAAGGCCATCGCAAGACTATTGGAGAAACTAAAGTAACCCATGCCTTCACCCAGATTTTTCTTGTCTAAAGTTGAACTGGCGATTGTACTTGTGGCACTTTGAGAAAAACTCCAGCCTAAACCTTGGATAAAGCGAAAAGTTAGAATTAAGATGATAGTACTCGCAATATGAAATGACATCGTTAAAATAATCATAATGACTAGCCCGATGATTAAGATTGTTTTCTTATTCTTTTGGTCTAATAGAAGTCCGGTAAAGGGTCTAGCTAATAGATTGGAGATAGTAAAAACACCACTAATGAGTCCTATGAGTGAATCGTTGGCACCTAAGGATTGAGCATACAGTGGTAGTGTTGGTAATAACATTTGAAACCCCATGAACAGACAAAAATTAGCGATGGTAATTTTTATAAATGTTGAGTTCCAAATGGCATTGTTTTGTTTCATAATATTAAATGTCTTCGAGTGCTCCGATGATTTCTAAGATGCGGTTGAGGTCGTCATCGTCAGAGAAGTTAATCGTTATCTTATTGGACTGAATTGCTACTTTGATTTCTAATTTCTTTGATAACAATTCAACTGGATATTGATACCTTTGATTAATTTTAAGTTTCTTCTTTGGTTTTTGTTGTCGAGACTTTTGAATAAGTTGTTCAACTTCACGAACCGATAAATCCTTATCGATTATTTCCTGGGCAATGACTAACATTTCAGCTTCATCTTCTAATGTAATTAAGGGTCTGACATGTCCCATTTGAAGTTGGTTATTAACGACCATTTCTAAAATAGGTTGTGGTAATTTTAGAAGGCGTAAGAGATTGGCGACGTGAGTTCTTGATTTAGAGACTTTGTCGGCAATCTTTTGTTGAGTGTAGCCAAACTTGTCGATCATTTGTTGATAGGCCATGGCTTCTTCTATGACATTGAGGTCTTCTCGTTGAATGTTTTCGATGAGTGAGATTTCCATCATTTGTTCGTCATTAAAATCGACCACTATGGAATGAATTTTCTCGATACCTGCTTGTTTAGTGGCTCGCCAACGTCTTTCTCCAGCGATTAGTTCATAACCATGGATTGATTTTCTGACTAAAATAGGTGTAAAGAGGCCGTGTTGTTTAATTGATTCACTGAGTTCGTCTAATTTTTCTTGGTCAAATTCACGTCGTGGTTGATAGGGATTTACTCTAATTTCATTGACAGGAATTTCGTTTTGACTTGTTTGTAGATCACTTCGTTCTCCTCTTTGAATATCTTCGAGAACGGTTTCAACATCGTCACCAAAAATAGCTCCTAATCCTTTTCCTAAGCGATTTTTACTCATTTTTTCACCTCATTTTGTGCGATAACTTCTTTGGCCAATGCAGCATAGGCACGGGCACCATCAGATTTGATGGCATATTCAAAGATGGATTGACCCCTAGAGGGTGCTTCTGATAATTTAACGTTTCGTGGGATGTATGATTTATACACTTTTTCCTTAAAGTACTTTCTGACTTCTTGTTGGACTTCAACAGATAATCGTGTTCTGATATCAAACATCGTTAGTAGGACCCCTTCAATCTTTAGGTTGGGATTAAAGAGTCTTTGTACTAGGCGAATGGTACTTAATAATTGTGTTAATCCTTCTAAAGCATAATATTCACATTGAACGGGTATCATGACTGAGTCAGCGGCAGTTAAAGCATTCGTATTGAGTAGGCCTAAAGATGGTGGACAGTCTACAATAATAAAGTCGTATTCATCTTTAACAGCGTCTAACTTATCTTTTAATAAGCGTTCTCTTCCTGATTTAAATGAGGCCATTTCTAAGTCGGCTCCAGCTAAATCAATGGAGGAGACAATAATACTCATGGGTGGTGCTTTGAGTTTGACTAAAGCGTCACTGACTTTTGTGTCTGTTAACAACACATCATAGGATGACTGTTGTGAGTTCTTGTTGGAGGCACCTGCTCCTTGGCTAGCATTTCCTTGGGGGTCTAAGTCGATGAGTAGGACTTTTTTGCCTAAGTAGGCCATGCCGGCAGCGAGATTAATGGAAGTGGTAGTTTTACCTACGCCTCCTTTTTGATTCGCGATTGCGATAACTTTGCCCATCATGACCTCCCTTGATTCTTTTTGATTGTGATATGCATTGTAATGGTCTCGTCACTATCTTCTTGTGTCATTGAGACATTGAGTCCTGTGTCTTTGACCATTTTGAGTGCTTGTTTAATAGTATTAACTGCCAAACGTTCTTGTTTGGAGTAGACAGAAATATGTAGCTTATCTGCTTTTTTGTTATTTAACTTTTCAATTAAAACCTCAGTAGCTTTCACTGATAATTGTCGTCTTAAAATAGTATCATGTGCTTCTAACAAAACATCATCATGTGCCTTTAATAAAGCACGACCATGTCGTTCAGTTATTTGGTTGGCACTTAAGGAGTCGATGACTTCACTTGGTAATTGTAGTAACCTGATTTTATTGGCAATACTGGCTTGAGACTTGCCGATCATTTCCGCAAGTTGAAGTTGTGTTAATTGTTGTGATGCCATGATTTCCTTAAAAGCTTTGGCTTGTTCGATAACGTTTAAATCTTCTCGTTGAATGTTTTCTATTAATGCAAGTTGTGATGAGATAGCGTCATCCACATTGTGGATAATGGCTTCAATCTCTGTCTGTCCTGCTAACATGGAAGCTCTATAGCGTCTTTCTCCTGCTATTATCTCATAGTTATCTTCGTTTTGACGAACGATTATAGGTTGTAGTAGCCCGTTGGCGCGAATTGATTGTGCTAATTCAAAGAGACTATCTTGATCAAATTCTTGACGAGGCTGATTTTTATTGGGTATTATTTTATCGATAGGTATGTTTTTCTTTTCCCTCATGAGGCCTCCTTAGAGTGGTTTCTTTTTAATTTGAGCATAGGGTCGTGGATACTTGTTTGATAGCTTACCCATTTTTTTAATACTGATATTAATTCGGGTACTTTGGTCACTTAAGGTTTCGATATTGACTTTTTCAACATGACTTTTAAGTATCTTAAGTGCGTGTTGAGCTTCTTTTATTTCTTCTTGACCTAATGCTCCCTTCATGGCGATCATTGTGCCCTCTATCTTGAGGAGTGGTAAGCAGATTTCTAATAATATGGAAAGATTTGCGACAGCGCGTGCACTGACGACATCAAACATTTCAAAGCCTTCAGTGTAGTCTTCAGATCGTTTATTAATGACTGATACATTATCTAATTCACATAACTCTATCAGTTTACTTAGAAAATGACATCTCTTTTGAGTGGGCTCGACTAGTGTAACTTCTATATCGTTTCTCATGATGGCGATGACGACACCTGGAAATCCTGCCCCACTGCCGACGTCACAAAAACTTGTCGCATCTTTTAGAAGGGGTAGTATGAGGCAACAATCGTAAAAATGTTTTTCATAGATATCTTCATCACTTATTAATGCAGTGAGATTAATTTTCTTATTTTCTTGTTGTAAAAACGACCGATACTGTTCAAATTGTTGAATCTGGGTATCGGTTAATGAATATCCTTTGTCTTGTAGTGCTTTGATAAATTGTAGTTGTGTCATGGCAGTCCTTTCTGTTCTATTATAACAAATCTATTCGAAAATGATATAATGAATCCATGCCGACAATTAGAATTTATAAACAACATCGCTTAGATGAATATTTAGATATAAGAAGACAGGTTTTTAATGTGGAACAAGGTATTGATCAAAGCATTGAATTTGATGAATACGACCATTTAGGACGAGATGATGTCATACATTTTGCGTATTGGCATCAAAAGAAATTGATCGCGAGTGCACGTGCCATTTTATTAGATAATAGAAGAGTTAAAGTAGGTCGTGTAGCGACACTTGAAGAATATCGACATAAAGGTTATGCGAGTAGATTGATGCATGATATCGAACTATATTTTCACAATATAGGTTTTCGACAGGTAGTTGTTAATGCTCAAGTGGGGGTAGCTGATTTTTATAAAGGTTGTGGTTATACAGCTGTTGGTGAGCCGTTTCTAGAGGCGAATATCCTTCATCGAAAAATGGTGAAGGCGATTTAATGGCACTTAGTGTCATTTTTATATGCTATACTTTTAATTAAAAGAAAAGAGAGAAAAGATGAAATTATCAAAAGAAGAGAGATCTAGGATTCTATATGATGTGGCTAATTCAGCATTTGTCTTAGTTCTTGCGGCAACGATACCTGTCTACTTCAGGGCGATTGCGGAAGCAGATGGTGTCAGTTCAACACAAGCGAGTTCAATTTTTGCGACAACAACTTCCGTTGCTGTATTAATTGTAGCAATTTTAGCTCCAATATTAGGTGCCATCGCAGATACAAAAGGCATGAAGAAAAAACTCTTCAGTGCTGCGCTTGTCTTAGGATTATTAGGCGGTCTTTCCCTTGTTGTTGTAAATGATTGGCAAGCTTTTATCTGGTTGTTAGTCGTTGCTCGTGTAGGTTATTCCTTATGTAATGTCTTCTATGATTCCATGTTGACCGATGTTACGACTAATGAGCGCATGGATCATGTATCAGGTGCCGGTTACGCATGGGGCTATGTATTAAGTACCATACCATTTATCATTGGTATCGCATTAATTATGTTGAAACCTTTCAATTTAGGAACTGCGGAAGCAACTAAAATATCATTCTTAATTACAGTCATTTGGTGGGCAATCTTTAGTATTCCTCTTCTAAAAGATGTTTCTCAAAAACACTATGTAGAGGATAGTCTAAATCATGTGCTTAAAAATCTATGGAGTAACTTACGAAATACAATTCGTAAAATTATTGATAATAAGCAAATGAGATATTTCATGATTGCCTATTTCTGTTATATCGATGGGGTCTATACCATTATTTCACAATCCACTAACTTCGGTGGCGAGGTTGGAATTGGAACTAATGAAATGATTATTGCCCTATTAATGACACAATTTGTTGCGTTTCCCTTTGCGATATTATCAGGTAAATTAGCAAAACGATTTGGTCAAATTAAATTACTTATTTATTATATTTCTTTGTATATTGTAATTGCTTTAATTGGCTTCTTTATGCGCGAGGCTTGGCATTTCTGGCTCTTAGCATTCTTAGTTGGATTAGCTCAGGGTGGTATTCAATCCATTTCTAGATCTTACTTTGGTCAATTAGTTCCTAAACATGAATCGAATGAATTCTTTGGTTTCTTTGATATCTTTGGCAAGTTTGCGGATTTCTTAGGTCCATTATTAATGGCTTTCTCTGCAACCTTCCTGAACACTTCACGCTATGGCATCCTAGCTCTAATCATTTTATTTGTAGTGGGTATCATCTTTCTAAGAAAGACATTACATGAAGAAACTTTAAGTAAAAGGGTAAATTAAATTCTTATTTTTAAATCAAAGAATCCGTCCATTTATAAGTAGTATCATAATCTACAGTTTAGCACAAAGTAAAAATGTCAGCCTTTAATTTTAAGTTCTGGTTTATGTATGTTTTGAACAAATGATTTTTAAGCCAAAAAACAAAAAATTATGGCGAATTTATTAAAACACTCGAACCCACCACCAGAATACTTTAGAATTTGAGATGAAATATTAACTATTAAGTGTATACAACATTAATGCTAGACTGACCACTGCTTGGCTAAGTTTATACGAATACAGATTTCGCTACAAACTAATTTACAGTTCAGTATACGTCAGTGTTTCGGTTCCTATTTTGTAGGTTACGCCTCCATTTGAAATAGACATATAATAATAAGGTCCATTAGAAGGTACTTGGAAAACTGTGTTAAAGGTCTTTGTTGTTCTTTTATTATATCCTGGATGTTTCTGTTAATCTAAAAGTGATTTGGGTTTGTTATCTAATTATGACGGCATTCTTGTTGAAAGAACAAAGCTACTCAAAAGCAATAAGATGAGAGTTAATAGGATGTATAGAATTAATCTTATAAACAATGAGATAATAAAGTCAATATTAAAATAATGTTCTATGCCTAGTAAAACCAAGCTACTTATTATTAGTGCCAATATGTGGCTTAAGGCAACAAAATACCTTGAATTTTTATTAATATAATCCCTTTGCTCAGACATTAATCCATAAGTGTTTTTTCTATTCCACATGTAATTAAATATCAAAATCGTCCTTTTCATGAAAATATCCCCTCTAATTATGACTAAACCTAATATGGAGTTTGATTGCAATCCTATTGACTTCCTACCCAATATGGATTGATGTATTTGTATTTTTTGACTTTTCAAGACTACATCTAATAAATCATAACCATCTATACTTATATATAAGTGTATCCTAATCAGATAGTTGATGTCAATGGCTTCTGTTAAATTCGTAAATTAACATGTTTATTACTTTTCAATTTTTCTCTAACAACTATTAGCAGTGTACTACTAATGAGAATAATCTTTTAAATCTTGATAAATATCTCGTTGAAACAATTTTTCAACTAGATTAAACTTAATAATAATTGGTGATCACCTTCCTAAGAAATACACATCATGACGAAAACTTACAAAAAGGATAGATTTTAAAATCTATCCTTTTTTGTTCGTCTTTGTTGTTGTAATGACATGGCCAGTATCGCAATATCAGCAGGATTAACTCCTGAGATACGAGAAGCTTGACCTAGAGTTTGAGGTTGAATTAGTTTAAGTCGTTGTTTGGCTTCAGTAGCAAGGTGATTAATTTCATCATAATTGATGGTATCACCTATTTTTACATTTTCCATTTGTCTTAATTTGTCAGCATCTCTTTGAGCTTTACGAATATAACCTTCGTATTTAATCTCAATCTCTGCTTGAGTGATAACTTCCTCACTATAGTTTAGATCTAATATTTCTGCGAGTTCACTTAATAAGATGCGGGGACGTTTTATAGCTTCATAGAGAGTGATTGAATGTGTTTGATCATAACCTCTTTCTTTGAAGTAGTCCTCTTGTCCTTTGATACTCATTTTTTGGCTTAATTCAATCAGTTCATCTACTTCATTTAACATTGTTTTAATTTCTTTATACTCTTCATCTTTGAGTAGACCCACTTCATGACCCTTATGGCTAAGTCGGCGATATGAATTGTCATGGCGTAAGAGTAGACGATATTCTGAGCGTGATGTTAATAAGCGATAGGGTTCAGTAGTACCTTTAGTGACTAAATCATCTATCATGACACCAATATATGCTTCATCTCTTTTTAAGATAAGAGGCTCTAGTTCTCTGATACTTAATACCGCATTGATTCCTGCGATTAAACCTTGTCCACCTGCTTCTTCATAACCAGAGGTCCCATTAATTTGACCTGCTGTATAGAAGTTTTTAATTGTTTTAACTTCTAATGTGGGGTGAAGTTGTAAGGGATTGAGCGCATCATATTCTATCGCATAGGCATACTTTAATATTTGGGCATTCTCTAATCCGGGAATTGTTTTCAACATCGCTTCCTGAATATCTTTGGGTAAGGATGTGGATAAACCTTGTAGATAAGTTGTGTCAAACTCTTTAGTTTCTGGTTCTAAGAAGAGTTGATGTCTTTCTTTATCGGCAAATCTTACGACTTTGTCCTCAATTGATGGACAATAGCGAGCTCCTACTCCAGTAACGACACCTGAGTACATGGATGAGAATTCAAGATTATCATGGATTAATTCATGCGTTTTTTCATTTGTGTATGTTAAGTAACATGGTATTTGTT
>JAAZEF010000025.1 GCA_012512455.1 Erysipelothrix sp. | reverse complement strand
TACTATCTTGTGACTGACATGAATGGTGGACAAATTAAACTTGACGGGGATCAGTTGGTATTGAGTGAGTATCAAAAAGAGAAGTTTGAGTCATTGGGTAATGATGCGACGTTAGAAGCGATGATGGAGCTCAATCCGTAATTAAGAAAAGCTGTGATGACTATTGATGGTCATCACAGCTTCTTCGTATAGTGAAGTCAGAGGAAACATCAGCGAAGCTTCTGACACAAAATGATATACTTTGAATGAGATAGATATCACCTTAGGGCTTAGATCCTGTATTTCTCCATTTGATTAAAATGGAATATTATCTCAAGTTTAGGTCGGGAGAGCTGGTTATTCTTCAGACCTTTTGTTTTAGGCATAGGACAAGAGGATTGAGGATGAAAGAAAGTTGGCTTTTTAGGTCCATGAGATCGCAAGTAAAAATGTTCTTCATCCTCTTCTGTTTATTGAACCAGTTTAGATCTAATCAGGGCAACTATTGACCCAGTATCAAACAACGAAAATAGGAAAAATATACAGAAAGAGGACTCAATCCACAAACAAATGCTTTAGAAAGGAAGAGAAGAGCATGGATTATAATCAACCATGTATTGCCATCGATGTATCTAAGGGCAACAGTCATGTTTGTGGGTTTGTAAGATCAACACAGCCCTATGGTAAAATTTTAAGAGTATCACATGATAGCCAGGGGTTTGAATCTCTGAAACTTCTTAGTCAGAATCTGAACGAGGTAACGAATCAGACTCCGATATTCATCTTTGAGACGACAGGGATTTATCACAGAGCGATGAAGCGGTATTTTGACATGAACCAATTACCATACAAAGAAGTCAGTCCCTTGTTGGCAGCGAAACATCGAAAGAATTCTGCGATACGAAGTGGCAAGACGGATGCCCGAGATACACATGCGTTGTCTAAGTTATTTTATGACACAGATATAAAGTTGAATCAGTCAGGTGATGAAGTGTATCATGAACTGAAACAACTGCATCGTTATTATCTATCGCTTACGTCACTGTTGGTCAAATGCAAAGTTCATTTCAACGAGAAATTGGATGTTATATTTCCAAACTTCAGGAAAGAAATCGCTGTAGATGTATATAAACGATACTATCTTGAATTATTGAAGCAATATCCACATCCAGAAGTGCTTTCAAGCAAAAGAGTGGATGCCATCGAAAATGTACTCATTCGCTATGGAGCGCGGACAAGCACAGCGCGTAGAAAAGCAGAACGTATTAAAACATATGCTAAGAACTGTTGGTCAGGAAGTGATGTGGACAGTGTGGATACGTTTATCCTGGTAAGTTACATTGAGCAGATTCAGGAATACCAAAGCCAGCGAGAACATATCATCGAGAGGATGATTCAATCCGGGAAACAGTTACATCTTTATGGTCAGCTTCAGACGATACCCGGGATTGCGTCAAAGACAGCAATCTGTCTCATCGCTGAGCTTGGAGACCTTTCAATGTTTGTGAATAGCAAGCAGATCATTGCCTATGCCGGACTGGACCCGGTGGTTTATCAATCTGGCCAGAACAGCGGGAAGGGTTTAAGTATTAGTAAGAAGGGAAACAAACATTTAAGGACTTTATGCTTTACAACAGTACAACGCAGTGTAGGTAGTCGTTTTGAACATCCCATCAAATCGTTTTACCAAAAGAAAAGGCAGAATACATCGAACTATTCTGCCATTATCGCAAGTTGTGATAAAATGCTTAGAATTATCTTCAGCATGAATCAAACCGGCGAAATCTATAAAATCTAAACATATTTTATCATACTTTTTAAAAGTGAACATAGAAAGCTCTTTTAATCGTGATTTCAATGTCTTCAACATGCTTCAATATTTCTCTTGACAAATCTTATCTAATTTTACTTTTACACAATTATATGGGCTTTATCGTACTATGAAGCCATTAACCAGTAAAATAATTTGGCGCTCAATTATATTGTTTGTAATAATTCTATTAGTTGGTAGTCCTTATCTTTTTATTGAAGGGTCGGGAGTTTTGAGTGGCTCTTTAACTTATGCGGGATTAGTTGTATTATCATGCGTTCTATCTGAAATTCATTCGAAAGATTAATTTTGATCTATTAAAATTCTAATGTAATTAATAAAAACTTGAGGTTTATATTTCCTCAAGTTTTTGATTTACTTATCCAGTTTCAACAACATTGCATTGAAGGCGACAATGATGGTAGATAGGGACATGAGAATGGCACCCATGGCAGGAGTAAGGGTGATACCAATAGGGCTAAGGATGCCTGCTGCTAATGGAATCGCAATGAAGTTGTAACCTGCTCCCCAGATTAGGTTCTCTTTCATCTTACGAGATGTTTTATAGGCTAATTCTAGGAAGGATTGGATGTCATTAGGATCGGATTGAGTGAGAATAACATCGGCTGAATCGATGGCCACTTTAGTCCCGGCACCTACTGCGATACCGACATCACTAAGAGCTAGGGATGGAGCGTCATTGATGCCATCACCTACCATAATAGTGGGATGAAATTCTTCTTGGAGTGATTGAATGAGTTCATATTTATCATGGGGTGATTGATTGGCTTTATAGTCGATGTTTAATTGAGTTGCGACATGTTTAGCTGCTTGTTCATTATCACCTGTGGCCATGATAGGTATAATATTGTATTTCTTGAGTGTTTTCATTAGATCTTTACTGGTGCTCTTTAATTCATCACCTAACGCAACGACTCCTAATGGTTTTTGATCTTGTAGTAAAACTGATATTGTGGCTTGTTGGGGAAGATTGATAGATAGGTCTTTATTATAAGATTTGAGACTAATGAGTTGGTATTCTTTATCTAGATAGATCCCTTTGATACCAGATCCTGTAATGTTTTCAATTTGTTCAAAATTGAGTGGTTG
>JAAZEF010000024.1 GCA_012512455.1 Erysipelothrix sp. | reverse complement strand
GAATATCAAAGCTTTCTAAAAGTATAGGCGAGTCATTTTTAATTGACAATAATTTATAAGTATAATGACAATGTTGTTAGATTATCAAAGTATTAATATACTCGTACTATTCTCCTCTTATTAGTGACTTTATTAAGGTTTTTAAGACCATTAGAATCATTATTTATGACAATCTTATCATCTGAAAGTATTAAAAAAAGGGTAGAAAATAACTTTCTACCCTGATCTTTTCTAAATATGAATTGGATAACCTAGTGCTAACTCACTGGCATCCATGATAGTTTCTGAGAGTGTCGGATGAGCATGAATAATGAGAGCTAAATCTTCTACATTCATTCGTGCTTCTACCGCGACTGCTATTTCAGAAATGATGTCTGATGCGCTGGCTCCTGCAACTTGTCCGCCCAAAATGAGTCCACTTTCCTTTTCACTTATAAGGCGAATAAATCCTTCAGTTTGATCCAAGGAGATGGCACGTCCATTTCCACCTAATGGAAACTTAGAGACTTTCACATCAATCTTTTGTTCTTTGGCTTCTTTTTCAGTGAGTCCTACAGTAGCTAGTTCAGGATCTGTGAAGCAAATGGCCGGAATTGCGACATAGTCTATGGCTACCTTTTGACCAGCGATGGCTGCAGCAGCAATCTTAGCTTCATAAGAAGCTTTATGTGCTAGTGCAAGTCCTGGGACAATATCACCTATCGCAAAGATATTCTTTTGAGAAGTACGTCCTTGTTCATCAACGACCACAAGACCTTTTTCATCTAGTTTGACACCTACTGATTCTAATCCTAAATCATCAGTATTAGGCCTACGTCCTACAGTTACTAACACATAGTCAGCTTCAACTGCTTTTTCTTCTCCATCTACTTCATAAGATACTCTGACAGAGTCTTCTTGTTTTGTTGCCTCTTTGGCCATGGCATTAGTGACGATGTCTACACCTTTTTTCTTAAAGTTATTTTCGACTAGTTTAATCATGTCACTATCATAGTTGGAGAGGATGGATGGTAGTCCTTCTAGGATGGTAATCTTAGTTCCCAAATTCGCAAAGACTCCTGCTAATTCAGTACCTATGTATCCTCCACCGATGACGACCAGTGATTTTGGTACTTCAGATAAGTTAAGAGCTCCTGTTGAATCTAAGATGCGTCCGCCAAATCTGAATCCTTTGATTTCTATGGGTCGACTTCCGGTGGCCACAATCGCGTGTTTGAATGAGTAACTTTGAGCTTCATCGCCATTGATTACTCTTAATTCATTGTCGCTATTAAAGTAGGCTTCACCTTTTATAATCTCAACTTTATTCTTCTTGAGTAACATTTCGACACCTGAAGTTAGAGTTTTGACTACTTTATTGTTTTTCCAATCTTGTGTTTTAGCGAAATCAATATGGACATTGTCTACACTTACCCCAAAGGTCTCACTATTTTTTGCTTGATAATAGCGATGTCCTGCACTTATTAGTGCTTTTGATGGGATACAACCGACATTTAGGCAGACTCCACCAATGAATTCACGTTCAATTATTGCGACTTTCTTGCCTAGTTGAACGGCTCGTATGGCAGCGACATAGCCACCTGGACCTGAACCGATAACTACTGTTTCAAGTTGTAAGACTAAATTTCCTACGACCATACTTACACCTCCATTAATAGAATGTCTGGATCACTTATGACACGCTTAAATTCGTTCATTGCAAGTTGTGCAGTGGCACCATCGACAATACGATGGTCAAAGCTTAGAGATAAGGCCATGACATTGCCAACACCAATGGTGTCATCTTCTAATACGACTGGTTTTTTATCGATACGACCAATTCCAAAGATGGCTACTTCTGGATAATTAATGACAGGAGTGAACCATAGACCTCTGGCGGAACCGATATTTGATATCGTAATTGTTCCTTCACGCATATCTGGTCCTTTTAGTGTTCCTTCATTGGCCAAAGTTGCTAATTCACTAATTTCTTTCGCGATGGCGAAGACACTCTTTGAATCCGCATTCTTAATGTTTGGTACATATAGTCCGGCTTCTGTATCGACCGCAATTCCTACATTATAGAAATTCTTGTAGACAATTTCGTTTGTTGTTTCATCGATACTAGCGTTGAGTACTGGATATTTACGGACTACCGCAACTACCGCTTTAACAATATAAGCAAGATAAGTTAATCGTATCTCTTGTTCTAGGGCTATTGCTTTGAATTTTGAACGATGTGCCATCAATTTAGTGACATCGATTTCATCAAAGAGCGTCACATGTGGTGCTTTAGTCTTAGATGTGACCATTGCTTTGGCGATAGCTTGTCGTGTGATACTCATCTTCTCACGTGTTGTTTCACCTTTAGTGACAATTGGTGCTGATTTTTCAACTTTCTCTTCGACTACTGTTTCTTTAGCCACTGTCTCAACTACTGGTCCACTGCTTAGGAAATTGGTAACATCATCTCTTGTGACGTGTCCATGTTTTCCACTAGCTTGTACTGTAGTTAAATCGACATCATTTTCACGAGCATACTGTCTGACTGATGGCATGGCTAAGATTCGTCCAGCGATGGTATTTGATGCATATTGAATCTCTTCTTCAGTTGCTTGAGGAGCTTTGGCTGGCGGAGATGCTGGAGTGGAAGGTGCTGCTTTAGTAACAGGCTCTTCACTTACCACTTTTCCTTCACCGTCAAATTCAATGAGACTATCTCCTACAGTCGCCACGTTTCCGGCTTCGACTAGAATCTTTGTTACTTTTCCACTTACGGGTGAGGGCACTTCTTGTAACATCTTATCGTTTTGAACTTCTAATAAGGGTGCATCCGCTTCAATTGTGTCGCCCTCTTTTACAAACCATTGGACAATTTCTCCTTCTAAGATTCCTTCTCCAAGGTCGGGCATTTTAAATATAAATGACATAGTGCCTCCTTAATCAAAGTTAATAATTTCTAAAACTTTGTTAATGATATCTTCCTCATTGGGTAGCCATGAATTCTCGGCTAAACCATAAGGATATACTGTATCTACTGCTGTGACTCTTCCAATTGGAGCTTTCAAGTTTAAAATGGCATGTTCTGATACCTCGGCCATTACATTTGCGATGACACCTGCTTGACGTTGTGCTTCTTGTACGACAACTAAACGACCTGTCTTCTCGACTGATTTAATAATTGTTTCATAGTCAATTGGTGAGACAGTTCTTAGGTCGATAACTTCTACACTGACTCCTTGTTCTGATAAAGTCTGAGCTGCTTTGAGTGCTTCTCTTACCATGTATCCATAGGTCACGATTGTTATATCATTACCTTCGAGTGCGACATTGGCTTTATCTAATGGAATGGTGTAGTACTCTTCAGGAACTTCTTCTCTAAAGGAACGATAAAGTTTCATGTGTTCTAAAAACACTACAGGGTCATTATTCTCAATGGATGCTAGGAGTAAACCTTTCGCATCATAGGGATTACTAGGGATTACAACACGTATTCCTGGTGATTGAGCAATAAGTCCTTCTAGATTATCTGCATGTAATTCTGGGGTATGAACACCGCCACCAAATGGTGAGCGTATGGTAATTGGCATATGACGAGTGTCTCCACTGCGATATCTCATTCTGGCCATTTGGACTATGATGGAGTCCATGACCTCAAAGACGAATCCAAAGAACTGAATTTCTGGTAGTGGACGATAACCTTCGAGTGCTAACCCACTTGCTAGTCCACCGATTCCTGATTCAGCCAATGGTGTATCGAAGACTCTGTCTTCACCATATTTAGCTTGTAGTCCGTCGGTGGCTCTAAAGACACCTCCGTTGACTCCGACATCTTGACCAAAGATTAATGTATTTTCATCTTTTTCTAAAGCCATATCTAGAGCTTGGGTAATTGCTTGAATCATTGTTAAGTTAGCCATTATTGTCCCTCCTTCTTTTGGTATTGTGTCAATTGTTGAGCAATGTTAGGAGTTGGTTCTTCGAACATTACTTCTAAGAATTCTGACACTTTTTGTTTAGGAGCTTCATCAGCAAGTTTAACTGCTTCTTTGAGTTCTAAATCAATTTTCTCCATTAATGAGACTTCTTTTTCTTCATCCCATAATCCTTTGTCTGTTAAGTAATTTCTAAAACGGATCAGTGGATCTTTTTTGTCCCACTCTTCAAAGCTTGCTTGATCACGATAACGCTTTGGATCATCACCTGATAAAGAGTGTGGTTTAAATCGTGAAGTGATGGTCTCAATGACGACAGGACCGTTTCCATTGACTGCCCAATCGCGAGCTGCCTTACTGACAACATATGTTGCGAGTGGATCCATTCCGTCGACTTGAATTCCAGGGACTCCTGCTGCGACTGCTTTTTGAGCTAATGTTGTTGCTGCGGTCTGTTTTGATCGTGGTGTTGAAATGGCATAACCATTGTTTTGAATAAAGAACACAACGTTCGCATTAAAGGCTCCAGCAAAGTTAATTCCTTCATAGAAGTCACCTTGTGATGAGCCACCATCTCCTGTATAAGTGAAGGCTACGTTACTTTTACCACGTTTCTTAAGTCCTAAGCCTACGCCTGCGGCTTGTACATATTGGGCACCGATAATAATTTGTGGGGGCACCGCATGAAATTCTTTTGGATATTTATTTCCGTCAATGTGTCCTCGACTCCACAGGAAAGCTTTATAAATTGGGAGTCCGTGTTTGATTAATTGAGGAAGATCACGATATCCAGGTAATAGAACATCTTCTTTTTCAAAAGCATAATAACTGGCTAGTTGACTGGCTTCTTGTCCTGCTGTGGGTGCGAAGAAACCTAGACGTCCTTGTTGAGCTAATATCGTAGAGCGATCGTTGAGCGCTCTGGACCATAACATATCTGAGAACAATTCAACAAGTTGTTCATCGCTTAAATCTGGCATGAGATCCTCGTTTACTATCTTGCCAGTTTCATCCATTATTTGAACAAATGGAAAAAGCGTATCAACCTCATTGAGTTGTTGGCTAAAATCAAGTGGATTATATTTTGTCATAACTTTTCAATCCTTTCTTAGTAGAAAATAACACTGAGTATTTCGTCTAGAGTAATGCTTCCGAAATAGAGTTTTAAGTCAAAATCACTTAGTATTTCACTTACGTCATCTTTTTTAAAGCGAACACCTACTAATCTTTCTTCAATCATACTTACATCTTTGAGTCCTAAATAATCGCCCATAAATCGTATTGATTGAATGATGCCCTCTTTAACGTCTAATAGAACCTCTATTTTGCCTCCTGAAAATCTGTTTGCATTTTTGAGATTAAATTCAGGTGAATAGCCATAGTTCCATTCCCATGTTGAGAAACGGGTTTTGGCTTCATGTTCTATCGCATCTAAATCCTTTTGAGAAAGAAATATTTCTTCATCTCGATTTTGATTGGAAAGAAAATAATGAAGTTGGTCCATAAAATCTTCTATGGTTGTTCCTTTGGGTAAGTGTTCCTTGATAGTGGTTACCCGACTGCGGACTGATTTAACTCCCTTGGAAACAATCTTGTCTGGAGCGACATTTAAGGCTTTGACCATATCTTCTAAATTGACATCATAAATTAGTGTCCCATGATGCATGAGTTTACCATTTGCCATTCTTTGGGCATTACCTGATATTTTTAAGCCATTAATGGTGATGTCGTTTCTTCCTGATGCTTCAGCAGTGACACCCATCACTTTTAATGCATCGATAATAGGTTGGACATACTTCTTATAGTTGACCTTTCCTGGATCGTCGACTCCTATAATAAAGGTGTAGTTTATATTACCAAAATCATGATAGACTGCTCCGCCTCCTGATACACGGCGTGCCACATGAATATTTCTTTCGTCAATAAATTCTTGGTTAACTTCTTCCACAGCATTCTGGTTTTTACCTATGATAACTGAGGGTTCGTTTTGCCAAAGAAAGAAGAAATCTTCTTTAACATCGATGTGCTTCATCGCATATTCATCTAATGCTAAATTCATATATGGATTAGTTCTTGGATTCTTCAAAAATCTCATTCTTACCAAACTCCTTTCGTCACTTTAATTTTATGAATAATACACAAAAAAAACCACTCAAACGAATAGTGATTCAATGCACAAACCTTCTTATGAGTGGATTTTCTTTTTCAGTATAAATAAATTTATAAATTATATAATTATATCAATTTATAAAAGCATGAGTAAAATTATATTACCAACAAATTCTAGTCACATTCCCATTTACCATCGACAACAGTACACATACCGCCAGTGTCGTTAGTTTGGAAGGATATTAATTTATTTAGTGGAATTCCTTCATCTTTTGAAATTTGATT
>JAAZEF010000023.1 GCA_012512455.1 Erysipelothrix sp. | reverse complement strand
TATTATCTATATCGAACTATAATTGAACATAACAGTATCTTTATATTAATCTAATTTATATAAATATATTATATCATAAGTAAATAACATTACCAGCTGGAATGTCTACACTTTAACGGACAATTTAATTAGTTACATTGATTGAGCGTATGCCACAGGTGATTTGTTACCCAATGATGAATGATATACCACTAAAAATGTAAATGTTGATTTCTTGGATATACCTCATTTCATAGATTAAATTGTTATAAACAATTGAATATTTAATCTCAAGAAGTGTTGCTATAATCAATCTTGTTATAAGCTTAGACAATTTACCTACTTTATTAAGTTGAAAGTCTAACGTGAACAACTTATTAGTTATAAAGCAAAAAACTATCGTGCTTTCGAGTCTCGAAAGCTCAAAAGAACACTTAGCAACGCAAGGAAAAAGAAATTACGAACACGATCTAAATTTATAAATTGCTTCATGCACAAGAAGGAAAATATTCACCAACGAATCTTTATAGATTCATTAACAATTAAATAAAAAGGTTTTTACCTTTATAAACTTATTATATTAGGAGATAAAAGGATGAAAAAACTTATAATTATGGTTGCAATCCTAATGCTATTAGTCTCATGTTCAGGTCTATCTTCAAAAGATGTTGACAACAATAATGATGAACAAAAAGTAGAGATTAACTATGAGGAAGGATTGTATGCTCAAGGACAATTAGTCTATAATCTTGTTCAAAATAATACTAAGAATAACGATCTTGACGAGAACCTAATGGGTGTCTGGTATTCTGATAACTCTAATGTCATGCATTCATTTTATGTTGATGGTACGTATGTAAGGATTATCTTAGCAGAAAATGCGGGTGCACTTTTAAGTTCAGGGACTTGGGTCACAAATGACGACAAACTTACTGTAACAACAAAATCATATGATAAACAAGCAGCTACATTGGGAGAAGAAATGTGGGAGCTAGAATATGTTTATCAAATTACTGATAATAAATTAGTATTAGATTTACAAAGTGATAATTTAATAACTGAATTTATTAGATATCAAGAAACAACAGAATAACAAAGTAAAAAAAGGAGGTGTACTTGATGTACAACTCCTTTTATAATATGAACATTTATGTTCATTAATTTATTAATGGCGTCCCAGAAGAGGCTCGAACTCCTGACCCCGGGCTTAGAAGGCTCGTGCTCTATCCAACTGAGCTACTGGGACATACCTGAATAATAATATCACTTTAATGATTAAGATTCAAGATGAATTCGTCTAACTGACACATTTTGATCAGAATCGATATCAATAATCGCATAAGAAGGTAAGGAACGATCACGATTATAACGTAAAGAACCAGGATTGACACAAACTATCCCATCTATTTCCTCACAAAAATAGAGATGACTATGGCCAAATAGCGCAATCTTACAATGACGACGAGCAGCTTCCTTAGCCACTAGTTTTGTACGATCACGATAATCAATTAAATGAGAATGCGTCATATAGACATTCACATCATTGACCTTAATTACCAATTCTTTAGGATACACATAAAAATCCATGTTACCTAAGACACTCACCCAACCATCTAAATGACTCTTATCCAACTCACTATCACCACAATGTAAATAAGCATCTGCCTCTGGATGTTTCTCTCTAATCATTCTCAATTCTTTTCTCAAACCATGTGAATCACTCACTACAATTATTTTAGTCATTATTTTTCTCCCATAAAATCTACAAATTCTTTTTTAGAAAATAGTTGTTCAATCTGACGCTCCATTCGCACTGGATCATAGGTCGTAAGCACATAACTACCACCTAAAGGTAAATCATCTCTACCCTTTAGAAAATCAATCATTGGTTCAATCGATGTTACTATTGTCGCATCACTAATCTTCTTAATATTAGAAGCCACAATCGGAAAATGTGTACAACCCATCACAATCGCATCCACCTTATCACGAGATGCCAATAAGTCTTCTAACATTTCATCAATATCAACATCATCAGCCAAGCCCTCAATAAGATCAACAAGATGTGGAGCTGCCAATTCATCAACCCAAGCATTCTGATTAACCTGTGTAATCGCCTTTTGATAAGCATGAGATTGAGTCGTTGCCTCTGTCGCCAAAATAAGAATAGTTTTACATTTCTTAGGCAAGCTTTCCACCGTTTTATCTATCACACCATGAAAAACTATCTCAGGATATTTTTCGGTTAAGAAATCCATCACATTCGCATTCAACGTATTACAACCAATAATAATTTCAAAAATATCTCTTTCAACCAAAGCTTTAACTAGATTATCACTAATCTCTTGAAGTTGTTCCAAACTCTTATTACCAAAAGGACTATTTTTTTGATCCGCCAATAAGGTAAAAGACACCTCTGGATAAGCTTTTCTCAAAGCATTAAAGATAGTATAACCACCCAGGCCTGAATCAATAATACCAATAGACTTTGAACTCATATTATCACTCCTTCAATTTTTTGAGTTGTTCATAGACACTTTGTCCAATTTTTTGTCCCAAAACATCCATTAATTCTTTCTCACTCGCTTCTCTTATCTTCTTAAGAGAACCAAAATGTTTTAATAATTTTGACTTACGAACACTACCCAAGCCCACAATATCATCCAATAGACTCTTCGTCATTTTTTTAGTCCTTAACTTGCGGTGATAACTAATCGCAAAACGATGGATTTCATCTTGCATCACAGCCAATAGTTGATACAAAGGACTCCTCTTATCTAACTTAATCTCCATCAGTTCATGATTTATTAAAGCAGAAGTATTATGATACTCATCCTTTACTAAACCACACACCTTAATATTAACATCTAAAGCATCAATTATTTCCTTAACTCCATTAACTTGTGCCAAGCCACCATCCACAATTAACACATCCGCAATCACACTTTGTTCCTTTAAGGCTCTAAGATAACGTCGATACACAATTTCTTTCATAGAAGCCACATCATTATTACCCTGATTTAATTTATAACGACGATACAATGACTTCACAGGCTGACCATCCTCAAAGACCACACACGCGCCCACAGGTAAACTACCTGCCGTATGGGAGACATCAATTAAATCGATAGTTCTCAAATCAACCTCATCCAATAAGGACGACAATTGTAACATCGCATCATCCAAGGTATCTTGTTGATATTTAATATGTTCAAAACGATTCTCTATCTCATTTTGAGCATTCTTATAAGCCATCTCCAGCAACTGTTTATAACGTCCTCTTTGATAACTTCTCACTTTAGTCTCTAAAACTTCACTCAATAAAACTTCATCAAAACCCACAGGAACTACTATCTGTTTAGGAATCGGATTCTTCGCATAGTATTCCACTAAGAAGGTTTGAATCGCTTCCTCTATATTAACCTCTAAAGGTTGAATCGACATATTCTTCTGTAACATCTGACCATTTCTAAAGAATAAGCCCACGATACACAAATAACCATTCAATAGCGCATAATTTATAATGTCCGCCTCAATATTATCATTGACCTGAACATTTTGTTTAGCCCCCACGTGCTTAAGACTTTGAATTTGATCACGATACAACGCAGCTTTCTCGAATTGAAAGTTATCACTCGCCTCATTCATCGATAAGGTTAATTCCTCTAACACATCGCTAATATCTCCACGAAGTATTTTTTTCACCTTTTCCTTCATCGCTAAAGATACTTCAGGATCAATATCAAACTCACACGGACCCAAACATTGGCCCAAATGATAATAAAGACAGACCTTCTTAGGCATTACCTTACACTTACGCAATGGCAATAATTCATTTAAAAACGCAAAAGTTTGCCATGCCGCTTTCGCATCAGGATAGGGTCCAAAGTATGTCGCATTAGGATCGCGTTTTTTCTCACGAGTCACATCAATTTTAGGATATTCATCTCCCGATAATTTGATATAAGGATATGACTTATCATCCATGAACATGATGTTGTATTTAGGACGATGTTCCTTAATTAGATTAATCTCTAAAATAAGTGCTTCCTTCTCAGAATTGGTCACAATGATATCAAAGTGATCAATCTCACTCACAAGTTTTGTCGTTTTATAATCATGAGCACCACTAAAATATGAAGAAACACGACTTCTTAAATTCTTAGCCTTACCCACATAAATAATCTTATCATGTCGATTCTTCATTAAATAACAGCCAGGTTCACTGACTAGTGATTTCAGTTGTAGCTCTATTTTTTCATTCATGATTTAAACGTGATAACCGTCGCGCCAACGCCTCCTTCATTCTCTCCACCCAAGCGATAACTCTTCACCGCTTTATGTCTCTTTAACAAGTCATGTGTCGCACTACGAAGTGCCCCAGTCCCATGACCATGAATTACACGACCCGTCACTAGTTTATTAAGTATTCCTTGATCTAGATAGTTATTGATTTCAATCATTGCTTCCTCTACTGTCAATCCTATCACATTGACTTCCAAACTCATGGGTGTCAAAGCACTCACAGAAACACTCGAACGTTTCTTCTTCACTTTCTTTGTCTTCTTTACTTGATGAGGAAGTAATTGATTTAACTTCACCTGCATCCTTAGACCTCTTACATCCAAAGACGCTTGTTGTTTATTAATCTCTGTAATTTGACCAATCTGAGCAGTACCCTTGACGGACACCATATCGCCCACTTTAAAATCTTCAGGCTTTACATCCACAACCTCTTCTTGAGGTGCCAAGTCTTTAATAGCCTGTACTGACTCTAATACTTCGTGTCTTTTTTGATTCTCATGTAATTCTTCTAATATTAACTGAGCTTCTTCTAAAATTTCATTTAATGCCAATTGTTGTTCTTGTTTAAATTTCTCTAACACACTATCTTTCTCAATCTCAAAATCTGATTGTTGTTTCTTCAATGATTGTTCTAAAGAAAGAAGGTCTTCTCTTTGTTGTAATAACTGTTCATTCAATTTAGTCTGTTGTTCAATTTGGCGCTCTAAATCATCAATCAAATTCTCTTGTTGTGAGATTGATTGTTCCTTTAAGTCACTTGCTCGAGAAATAACACTCGAATCTAACTGTAATTTACTCGCAATATCAAACGCATAGGATTGTCCCGCAATTCCTTGAATAAACTTATAAGTTGGTTGTAAACTCTCGACATCAAATTCAACCGAAGCATTCATAATTTCTTTATATTGTTGTGACAATAGTTTCAAACGATTGTAATGGGTTGTCGCTACAGTCAGTGTCCCATTATCCAGTAATCTCTCTAAAATAGCTTGGGCCAAACTCTCACCCTCTAAAGGATCTGTACCCACACCTAATTCATCTAAAAGAACTAAAGATTTCTCATGAGCCTTATCAACAATTGTCTTTAAGGTATTAATATGAGCCGAGAAGGTCGATAAACTTTGTTGGATAGACTGTTGATCGCCAATATCCACAAAAATATGATGAACAAAAGGAACCACGGCTTCATCACACAGTACCGGAATACCACAATGACTAAGGTAAATTGCTGTCCCAATTGTTTTTAGGCCAACAGTCTTACCCCCTGTATTAGGTCCTGTAATTAGTAATAAACGAGTTGGTGGAATCATCTGATAATTATTTTTAACCACGGTCTCTTGATCTAAGAGGGGATGACGAGCACCCTTTAAGTCGATAATATCTTCACTCAAAGTAGCAACCACACCATCTCTATCTTTAGCCCACTTACCACGCGCAAACAAAGAATCCAATAGACATACTGTTTCATAGCTTGCAATATATTGATCAGATATACTGGACACTCTCATCGATAATTCACGACAAATTCTAACAATCTCTTGGTGTTCATCCACCAATAAGGATTGGCGCTCATTATTTAAATCAATTAAGACTTGAGGTTCGACAAATGTCGTCTGACCTGAAGCACTCTGATTATGAATAATTCCCTTAAAACGATGTTTCTCTGAGGTCTTAACGGGCACCACAATACGCTCAGAACGAATCGAGGAAAAAGTGTCCGTTAAATATGAAGCATTCTTTTGAATAAAGTTATGAGTCGCTTGATTAATTCTTGAATCAAGTGACACTAATTGTTTACGAATCTTAGCAAGTGTTGGACTCGCTTTATCATAGACTTCAAAATCTAATGAAAAACAAGCATCGATCGCTTTTGATAATTCAATATCACTCATCAAATTATCAAAAAGATCATTAAGATAATTCATCTTAATCTCACTCTTTTGATAATAAGTTTGTAAGCTTTTAATGCCATGACCAAACTGACTAATTGATACTAAGTCCTCAATGCTTAAGATACCTTGTTTACTCGCCAAGATACAGGCATTTTTAATATTATGAATACCAAAAAAAGAAGGAGCACCTCGTACTATTGTAAGATGTAAAGCTTCTTTTTGGCGATTTAGTTCTCTCTCTAAACGTAAGCGATGAGTCAACATCGTTAAACCTAAGACCTCTTGTTTACCGCCCTCTGTAACACTATAGCCAACAATCTGATCTATGATTTGATCTATTTCTAAACGTTGATGACTATTCATTTTTAAGACTTTCTAGAAAATCGACAATTTGATCATGACCAATTCCCTTGTCATTCATCCACTCTTCAACCACAGCCTCTTCATCTGAGGTAAGAGTTTCATTTGCACTATATTTTTGAAGAATAATATTATTACTCAATGGTTTAGCAAAGCCATCAACTACTGATAATGACTCTTTTGCGATAACAAGATAGGATTCATTAATGACCTCTTCTCCATTACTAAACAGTGTGGTAGTAAATAAAATTAAGATTAAGACTACCTTAAAAGCACCCACTAAGATGCCCAAGACAAAACCACCTAAACGGTTAATACTTCCTAAAATAGGTGCTTCATCTAATAACTTAATTAAAGGTTCAAGAAGTTTAGTTAGTACAAAAACCACTAAGACCACAATCACAAACCAAAGTGGTTGAGAGGCTCTAGTGCTTAACAAATTAGCAATCACAGTCTCAACACCGCCACTCTTATAGTTCAACAAAGGAAATACTTGAGCTAATGGGCCTGATAAAATCATTGCTGCTACGAGTGCTATAACAACCCGTAAGAGTTGAACAAGACCTAACAGTAAACCTTTTCTAGTTAATGAAATGATAGTAGCGATAAATATCACGACAATCACTATATTTAAATAAAAGATCCAATCTAAAGGAAATGTCATATTATTACCTCAATTCTTCCTTTTCTATTTTACCACAAGTCGTAATGTTGTGATACACTATCCCTATGGAAACAACTACACTCACCTTAACAGATTCTCAATTAGAACAATTAGAAAACGAGCTTAAACACTTAACCATTCGTTACGATTTAGCTCATACTCTTTATCAAGTGAAACTTAATGATGGAGTTATTACCGCTTATAAGTCACGTAAAGTTGTCTTTAGTGGACCCAGTGCCCTCAAGATTAGTGAACGATATCAAAATATCATTAAAAAAGAGATGGCTGGATCAGATGAAGTGGGAACTGGTGACTATTTTGGCCCTGTAGTCGTGGTCGCATGTTATATCACAAAGGACGACTATGATTGGCTCACCAAACTTAAAATCATGGACTCTAAGGCCATGACCGATGAAGTTATTAATAATGTTGCGCCTACATTAATAAAAAAACTTACTCATTCACTTCTAGTCTTAGATAATCCTACTTACAATAAAGTACATCAAAACTTAAATCTTAATCACATTAAAGCCCAACTACATCACAAGGCTTATGATCATCTAAGAGATAAATTAGGTTTTTTACCTAAGTTATGTGTGGTAGATCAATTTACTAAGCCACAAGCTTACTATGCTTCATTAAGTGATGATTATGGTATTACTCACTTACACTTTGAGACTAAGGCAGAGAGTAAATATCTCGCTGTCGCATGTGCTTCAGTCATTGGTCGTTATTACTTTTTAGAAGCTATGAATCAGTTAAGTCAAAAGTTTCAGTTTCAATTTCCTTTAGGTGCAGGTAAGATTGTGGATGATAAAGGAAAAGAACTCCTTAGAAGATATCCTGACTTCAATCTTAATGAGGTTGCTAAATTACATTTTAAAAACACAAAGAGAATACTTGATTAAGCATTCTCTTTTATTGTGACAGAAACTTCTGTTTGATAGTCTAATTTACGATACTGAACCCCTGCAGCCTCTAACATTTTTTTAGAGACTTTCACAGCATCCGTCTTTGCATACTTATCATCTTCATAGACGACTTCTTTAATACCTGATTGAATAATTGCTTTAGCACATTCATTACAAGGAAATAAGGAAACATATAAACTACAATCGTCCAATTTTACGGTAGAGTTTAATATCGCATTCAACTCCGCATGGACCACATAGGCATATTTTGAGGATTGAAAATCACCATCTCTACCCCAGGGAAATATTTGATCATCACACCCTGTAGGTAAACCATTGTAACCAATACCGACGACTCTTTTTTTAGGATTGACAATCACTGCCCCTACTTGAGTGGAAGGATCTTTGGAACGTAGTTTCGATAGATGGGCTAAACCCATAAAGTATTGATCCCAAGTTAATATCATTCAAAGACTCCTCTACTTTCATAATATTTTATTAATCTTTGTTTCAAGTGATTGGTATACCATGTCAGATTAAATTTATTCTCTAAGACTTCAATCACTTCATTATCAGTTCCCCCATAAACCTGTGACTGAGCAGGTCTAATCACTGAGAACGTTAACAACATGATTATTAATAAAATACTAGCCTTTTGAGCAGAGCTTCTCAACGCTTTCCAACGAGGTACTCGTGAATATAACAGGCCTAACATGAGACCAGACACTAAGCCACCTAAGTGTCCAAGCCATGAGACATAGGGAAGAAAGTTAATCATAACATTGATAATGATAATAAAAGTTAATTGATTTCTAAAGGTCGGCTGACGAATCAAGCCACTTTCAAAGGCGTTCACAATTAATAGACCAAAGAGTCCATAGACTCCACCTGATAACCCTATCGTAAGAGCTGTCGTATCGGCAATATGAACAAACATATTACCCATAATAATTGATACTAAAATCGTAATCACTATCTTTTTTACACCATAAATCTTTTCAAGAATCATCCCAATATTATTTAAGGCTAAGACATTGGCTAATAAGTGCAAAATATCAGAATGTAGAAATCCTGCCGTGACAAAGCGCCAGATTTCATAACCCGCTAACACAAAGGGTTTATAGAAACCACCTAAAATAATCAAACTATTAATACGATTACCAGTGACAGTATCCATTAAAACAGTGAGAATAAAGAAGACAACAGAGATAGCACTAAATATCGAAATAGCTTTTGTATTCTTCATTGCTGTACGGAAATTAGTTTTTGTTCTAAGTGATTGAGTCTCTTTATTCAAAGCAGCGACTACTTGTCTCAATTCCTCAATAGGATTAGACACTTGCCAGTCAACTTTAGACAATCCCTTAAACTCATCATAAAGAGAAGGATCAGAAATTGAATCTTGGGTAATTAGCACAATATCATGATTATCATAATGTTCTGCCTCGCCCTTAAGTGTCAAACTTAACAGTTGGTTATTACCTCTAATCAAAGGTTGTTGAGTTACCATAAACTGATTAAGTGCCGTAATCTTTTGAACCGATAAAGGAGTACCTGTTGTATCAATTCTAATTACGGGATATTTATCGTGAGCTGGATTCAATAAAAACAGCTCTCCTTGATTTTGATTAATAGTGAGGAGTCGATAGTCGTGTTGTTTAACGAAATAATAAGCTATTCGTAATGATACAATTTGGTGCGTATCCATTTAATCTCTCCTTAATTCTTCTACAAAATTCTTAAATTCTTGTGGCACTGGACAATTGAAATCCATCGTCATCTGCGTGGTAGGATGTTTGAAAACAATTCTCTTCGCATGTAGTAATTGTCCACCAACATCAGGGGTGTTTTTGAATGAATATAAAGGATCGCCTACCATAGGAAAACCAATATACTCTAAATGAACTCTAATCTGGTGTGTACGACCTGTCTCTAATTGACATTTTAATATAGAATACTTATCAAAAGCTTCCACAAGACTCACATGAGTGACAGCATTCTTACTATTGCTTGCTGTAACTGCCATCTTTTGGCGAAACTTTTCATCACGACCAATTGGCGCATCAATCTTTGCTTTTTGATGAGGAAAATGGCCATGAACCACAGCGATATATTCTCTTTTCATCGTCCGTTTCTCTAATTGAAGAGCCAATTCTTGATGAGCATGATTGTTTTTAGCAACAACTAACAAACCAGAAGTGTCCTTATCTAAACGATGAACAATACCAGGACGAATAGGATTGCTTTGAGACAATGAATTTGTATAAAACAACAGACCATTAACTAAAGTAGGTTCCTTAGTGCCTGCCCCAGGATGAACAACTAAGCCTCTTGGCTTGTTAATCACAATGACATCATCATCCTCATAAACAATATTTAAATCCATTTTAACAGGAGTTAAATCAAGTGGTTTCTCTACATACTCATCCACAAAAACGATATCACCATCCGCTAATCTAACATTAGCCTTAGTAACCTCACCATTTAAGAGGACCTTTTCTTCTTTAATCATGGTCGCAATTTTTGAACGCGAAAGACCACTCATCTCTGCCGCGAAAACATCCAAACGGACGCCTTTATTTTCTTCTAGGACTTTCCATTTATTCATGGTCAGTCTCCTTATCTAATAATGTATGAATTAATAACAGTATCACGCCGACCACTAACAATGAATCCGCCAGATTAAACACTGGAAACATGTAACCAAAGATATTTAAGGATAAGAAATCTCGCACATATCCTAAGTATAACCGATCAACACCATTACCAATTGTTCCTGCCATCAACATTAAAATACACAAATAAGGGATACCCTTCAAATCTTCTTTTTGATAGTAAATAATCATCCCCACAGCAGCAACCCACGAAATCAGTGTTAAAAGCCATGTATGTGATTCAAAAATCGACCAAGCAGCTCCAGTATTACGTACATTGGTCAACCAAAAAAAACCATCGATAACTGAAACTCTTTCACCCAACCTAATTTGAGAGGTGATGACATTTTTTGATATCAAATCGATGATTATCAATCCAATAACTATTCCATATCCAAACATTTTCTTTTTCATTGTTATATTATAACACATCTAGTGATTACTGATACGCGGTTTAAGACGATTAATAATGCCCGTTTTCTGTAGTCTTTGTAGTACCAAAGTAACAAGATATCCTGTCAAAATACCCGTAGGAATTCCTGTCGCTAACAGGATAGGTAAATAATAAATCATAGCCCAAATCTTATTAATAATAATGAGGGCCATTATCTGTCCAATATTATGGAATGTCGCGGATGCGACGGAAAGACCAATCGGTGTCATTTTGGTTATCTTACGAAAGATTATGACCGCTAAACTACTGAGAATGACCCCAAATAATGAGAGCCAAAAGCCTATCCCAAAGATGATACCTCTTAAAAGAGTACTAATTAGTACTCTCATTAAGTTTACTTTTAACATCGTCTTCGCATCAAATAATTCAATGGTAATGAGTCCAATGGTATTGGCTAAACCAAATTTAACCCCAGGAATCCCTAATGGTACACTTGGTTCAATCATATGAATAAAGACACTAATAGCAAGCAACATGGTGACAAGCGTCATGTTCATAATTTTCTGTTTACTCTTCATCGTGTCATGCTGTCCTCATCATATTCATTTGGAGGAATTTCTCCCTCAATCGCTTCAATCATAATATAGGTTTCATTGGGCAAACAAACAATGGGATCATTAACCTGTGATTTCCAGCCCCCAAAGAGTCCATCACTACTACAGATATTGAGTGGTGAAGTCTCCTCAATGACTCTAACTCTTTCATCCACAATCTCCACATGAATATCCCCAAGTCTTCCTGGAACCACAAACACTTGATTCTCATAAAGATCATAGCGGGCAAACTCATTATCTTGATAATAAACGACCACTTCTTTACGAGACCCAGACATCAGATGGATAATGTACTGTGATGAAGCATAAAGTGAGATGGTAAAAATGATGACTATGAAGATAAATATCTTGTCACTTCGATTCATCACTTTCACCCCTTTTCTATAACTTATTTAAATAATCTTCTTTTTCGAACTGCTTAGAGTCTGTAATAGCCACTACAATCTCTTTTTCTTCAAAGACATAGTCAGCCCCAAATGAGACATTAAGGGGTCCATGTATATCTTTTTTAATACCAATGATATTCATTTGGTATCTATTTCTTAAATCTAATTGTTGTACCGATTTATTGACCCATTTATGTGGCACGATAAATTCGACCACACTATGACTCTCATCTAACTCTATCACATCGATGATATTTTTTCTCACTAAATCGTGAGCCAACTTTTCACCCATTTCTTTTTCAGGACGAATAATTAAAGTCGCCCCTATTTGTTCATAGATTTGTAAATGTGAACGATTTCTAGCCTTGGCAACTATTTGCTGAACCCCTAGATTCTTAGCATTCATAATGGCTAGAATACTTGATTCAAGATGTGAACCAGTGGCCACAATAACAACATCACAATCACCTAATCCAATACTCTTTAATAAATTGTAATCTGTAGTATCTCCTACCACTGCTTGAGTCACATAATCACTTAGCCGTTCAACATTTTTTACATCTTGATCTACCGCTATGATTTCTATGTCTTCATACTGACTAAGCGTTTTCGCGACAGAGGAACCAAAGATCCCTAAACCTAAAATACCTATTAATTTCATATCATTTTCTCCTAGCCAACTAATATATCTGCATGCGCATATTGAGGTTGTGTCTTTTTTTGATTCGGTTTACTAAAGGATAAATAAAGTGTCAATGGACCAATTCGTCCAGCAATCATTAAAATCATTAAGATAATGTGAGCTGTTCTAGATAAAATAGGAGTTAAATTTGCTGAAACACCCACAGTTGCTAGAGCTGAGATAGCTTCAAAGAGCAACAATAACATCGAATGTTCAGGATGTATGACACATAATAAGAAAGCTCCCCCTAATAATACCAAGGAATAGATAATAAAAACAGTCACCGCTTTACGAAGAAGGTTATTACTTACACTATAATGACCTAAATTAACATGGTCAGACCCCATAACTTCACCCTTTATAAATAAAGTTACTAAGCGAATGGAAGTCGTTTTAACACCACCTGCTGTTCCACCAGGTGATCCACCTACAAACATCAAGATAACAAACACCAAGATACTACTTGATTTATACAGTGTATAATCCATTGTCGCAAACCCTGCCGTTCTCATGGTAGCTGATTGAAAGTAGGAAGCTAACACTTTTTCTAAAAATGAAAATGAACCTAATGTCTGTGGATTGTTATATTCAATAATTAATGGAATCACTGTTCCCCAAAATAACAAGAGAAGTGTCATTTTAAGGACTACTTTAGTATGAAGTCTAAATGATTTAAACATACCCTTTAGACCTTTTTGATGCGTAACATATTTTCTTATTTGATCAAATAAATCAAACCACACCGCAAAACCTAATCCACCAAAAATTAATAGACTAGAGACCACGATATTGACTAAAGGGTCATGGACATAATCCAATAAACTATAGGTTGAAAAGTTAACAAACCCAGCATTACAAAATCCTGAGACAGCCATAAAGATTGAATTAAAGATTCCTTTTCCTATGCCAAACTGAGGAATGAAGCGAATACTCAATAACAGGGCACCCAAACCTTCAATGATAAATGTTGTCTTAAAGAGTCGTTTCAAATAGGATTTCAAGTCTCCTAAGCCATCTTTATTAATAGCCTCACTTATGGCCATCTTATCGTTATATGAAACTCTTTTACCTATTGAATAAAGGAAAACGGCCATAATAGTCATTAGTCCTAAACCCCCTATTTGCATCAATAGGATATTAACAATTTGACCAAAACTACTATAAGAACTGACCACAGGCTGTGTGAATAATCCTGTTACACAGACCATCGATACCGAAATAAAGAGATGATCTAAATATTGAGCTTGAGAGTTAGCGCTTTGAGAGATAGGTAAGCTTAAAAGCAGTGATCCGACAAAGATAACTGATAGAAAACTTAAGGCAATTTTTTGTGCAATTGACAATTTCTTTTTTCGTTTAATAGAACTCATATTATCCATCCTTTATTACATGCGTATTATACTCCAAATTAGATTTATTACAAGTATAAACGACTAAAAAAGACACTCCTTAATATAGAAAGGAAGTGTCTAAATCCTGTTCTTGATAATATTGTGCTTGAGCATTCCATAGTTGTTGATACTTACCATCTTGACTTAATAATTCATCATGAGTTCCTTGTTGAACTATGCATCCTTGATCAAAGACAATAATTTCATCACAGAAACGACATGACGATAAGCGATGTGATATCAAAATTGATGTCTTATCTTTAATGATAGACTGGAAGTTACGATAAATCTCAAACTTACTGATGGGATCGAGTGCAGCGGTCGGTTCATCAAGGATAAAGATGGGTCCATCTTTATACAAAGCTCTTGCTAATGCTACTTTTTGTTGTTCCCCTCCCGATAATTGAATGCCATCGACATCAAAGTCTTTACTAAGAATTGTATCTAATCCTTTGTCCAGTTTATCGAAACGTTCTTTGAAACCTACTTCTTCAATAATTTCTAACATCTTTGATTCATCAACATCTTTAGATGTCCCAATTGTTTCCTTTAAGTTGAAGCTAAAGAGTGCAAAATCTTGGAAGACCGCATTAAACAATGTCGCATATTCTTGTGGGTTGTATTTAAGGACATCTATATTATTGAGTAAAATTTCACCTTTACTTGCAGGATACAATCGAGTCAAGAGTTTGATAAAAGTTGTTTTACCACTGCCATTTTCTCCCACCACCGCATAACTCTTGCCGACTTCAATATCACAATTAATATCTTTTAGAACCATGCTATCGCTACCTGGATAAGCAAAACTAACATCTTTTAAACTTAGTTCATATTCATTGTCCAATCTTTTTTCTATTGGAATCGAACCGATAGTCTCTTCTTGGGGTAAATCCATAAATTGATAATACAACTCTAGAGGCTGGGTATCAATAACTGGTTCTAGTAACTGATTAATTAATATGGGTACACTTTCAATTAACAATGAAATCGCTCCGATGCCAGATACAATATAACCTACTCCTAATTGTCCACCTACACCTTTGATGATGACAAAACTTAATAATATGATAAATAAACTTTGATGTAGTAGTGTTGATAGTATTTGGCTCTTTGACATGACCTTAAATAAGACAGCTATAATTCTTGAGATCCCATCTTTTATTTGAGCATTCACAAATTGCATAACTTTGGATTGATGTTGATACAATCTTATTTCTTTACCTGCTTCATGATTAAATAACATGTTATATAAATAGTTAAAGAC
>JAAZEF010000022.1 GCA_012512455.1 Erysipelothrix sp. | reverse complement strand
TCTTAGGAGATACCGCAAAGTCAATTGAACTATTATCTCGAACACCTATTGAATATATTGCGAAAACAATTGACGGTAAGTTATTGTATGCGCCAGAAAAAACAAGACTTAATGGTAAAACATCTATCATTGCGATTTCTGCTTCGAAATTAGATAATTATGAAATTACCGATCGTATTGTTATTGTTGGCAATGATACAGATGCTCAATTAGACTGCATCGCTAAGGATGCCTCCTGTATTATCATTGTATGGGCCAAAAATGTGGCACCAATGGTAATTGAGGCAGCTAAAGAAAAGGGTTGTGCCGTCATTTTATCAGGTCATGGTACAATGAACACCTCGCGTTATATTTTCTATTCCTCACCAATCGCAGAACTTATGACTACTAATTTAGTGGTTTTCAATAAGGCAGAGTTTGTTGAAGATGTAGGAAAGAAAATGATCCGTTCTCGATATCGTTCATATCCCGTAGTAGATGATCAAAACCATGTCTTTGGTTTTATTTCTCGTTATCACATCTTGAATGCTGCGAATAAGAAAATTATTTTAGTCGACCATAATGAAATGGGTCAATCAGTCCCAGGTATTGAGCAGGCTGATTTGCTCGAAATTATCGATCATCATCGTATTGGTGATGTGTCAACAGCTAAACCGATTGTTTTCCGTAATGAAATTGTTGGCTCTACAGCAACTCTTATCACTAAACTTTATATGGAAAATCAAATCGAAATAAGACAAGAAATTGCTGGATTACTCTTAGGTGCCATGATTTCTGATACTTTAAACTTTAGAAGTCCTACGACCACTAACACAGATGTTGCGCTAGCTTCTCATCTAGCCTTAATTGCAGGTCTTGATATTGATGAGTTTGCGAGAAGTATCTTTACAGTATCAAATAGTTTACAAGGTCTTTCGATGGAAGAAATTCTTAATTATGATAAGAAAGATTTCATTATTGCCGGTAAACGTGTGAATGTTTCTCAAATGATCTTATATCAATTGAATGAAATTCATGGTATTGAAGAAGAGTTAAAAGAAGTCATGGATAAGCTCGTGAAAAGAGATAAAAAAGATTTATGGGTGATGGTCTTTACATCAATTCATGATAATGGTTCAGTACTTTATGGCTCAGGTGAATTAGCGGGATTAGTTGAGGATGCTTTTCCTAATCAACCCGGCGAATCACATTCGTTTTTAGATAATGTTGTGTCACGTAAGAACCAAATTATTCCTCAGTTGAGTCTTGTGATTAACCAGTATGAAGGTTAAGAAATTTTTTGAGTCTTTAAAGATTAAGAATTTAGATTTATCCAATGATGTCATTGAACTTAGAGCACATCGTATCTTTAATGATTATTACAATGATGAGAAAATTTCAAATTATGTCTATGGAATCTATTTAAAGAAAGAAGCAAGACTTATTGGATTTTGTGACTTAAGATTAGGAGACCAAAATGCCTTGGCATATCTTGGTAATATAGGTTATTCTATCTTTCAACTCTATCGAGGTCACAACTATGCTTATATGGCCTCTATACTTTTGTTAGAGTTGGCCTCATACTTAGAAGTAGATTCATTAATTATTACAGTGAATCCTGACAATATTCCATCTATTAAGACCATTGAAAAACTAGGGGCACAGTATATCAAAAGAGTGCCAGTCCCTTCACATGAACCCTTGTTTCAACAGGGTGATTATGAAAAACTTATTTACCGAATTGCCATCCAACCAAAAGGAGACAGTTATGGAGAATTATGAATTAAGACAAAACAGTAAGAATTTCTTTAAGGCAAACACTCAACAATTTGTGTTTGCGCTTATTTTAATCTTTTTAGTGACCATTTCATTTGATGCAATTGAAAGACTTTTCTTAATGACCTACTACCAAATTCCATTCACATTTAACAACTTTATTCAATATGATACTTTAGTGGATGTGGTAGAGACACAATTTAATGTAGGTGCCATCCTCATTTCATTACTCATTAATATTATCCCTACGCTCATATCGATTGGTTTAAGTCTTGCGGTCTTAAAGGGTATTGATCAAGGAGAGTTTTTTGTCAAAGATATCTTCAATGTGTTCAAGCTCAATTGGGGTGTTTTATTAACGATGGTTATTTTAATACAAGTCATCGTGACATTCTTATCCATCCTAATTATTCCAGGCATCATTGCCAGTTACTCATTAGCCATGAGTGTTTATATCTTTTATGATAGACCAAATAATTCTGCAATAAAATCTATGAAAGAAAGTCATGCCCAAATGAAAGGCAAACGACTTAAACTCTTCATGTTACAGCTGTATTACTTAGCATGGATTTTAGCAGTATTTTTAGTAGCGATTGTGTTTGTTGTAATTAATCCAATATTAGGGATAGCTGCTTTGTTTGTTCAAATGGGAATTGTAACCTATTTATCGGTATTATTAACAATTGTAGAAGTGAATTTTTATAAAGAGAATATTCGAAACTTAATTGGAGAATAACTATGATTGAGACGATCTATAAAAAACTACTCGCTCATCGTCGCTATGTTGTCACCTTCTTGATTTTATGTCAGCTAGGACTTATCTTTTATTTAACCCTGAGTTTTTCGGGGTCTTTTCGCATTATCTATTTTTCTATAGAAGCCTTAGGTTTAATTGAGGTCCTATATCTCTCTATGCAACAGGGGATGAACCCACGTTTTACTTTTTCTTGGACTCTTGTTATCTTGGGGATTCCTTTAATTGGTCCAGTTCTGTATTTACTCTTAGGTAATCGTAAGATTCCCAAAGAACTAAGAAGAATTGAACCTTTTACTCACTTTGTAACCCAAAATCTTCAAGAAGATCATGATTTAGTTAAAAGTGAAATAAAACAAAAACATCCAAATTTAGTTAAAAATGTGAACTATATTGAAAATATTGCCCAGTATCCCATTTATTCTAGTACAAAGACTAAGTTTATGAAAAGTGGTGAAATGAAATTTCAACATTTAATGAAAGACTTACGGAGTGCACAAAAATATATCTTCTTAGAATATTTTATTGTAAAGAAGGGTTATTTTTGGGATTGTGTCTATGAGATTTTAAGGGAAAAGGCACAGGCAGGATTAAAGATTAAAGTATTATTAGATGACTTTGGAAGTCCAGAGTTTGATCATGAATATTTAAATGAAATTAGATCATATGGGATTGAAATAGAATTATTCAATCCTTTAACTGCTCGTTTTACAGTACTAATGAATAATCGTAACCATCGTAAAATAGTGGTCATTGATGGTCAGATAGGGTATGTAGGTGGTATCAATATTGCGGATGAGTACATCAATCGTATTGAGCGCTTTGGCCATTGGAAAGATGTCGCGGTACGTATTGAAGGAGAAGCGGTGTTCTCACTCACTGAGATGTTTCTACAATTTTTTAACTATCTAACAGATCAAAGTGAATCGATTACTGATTATGTGAATGATATTGTCTATCGCACAGCAGATGGCTATGTTCAACCATTTTCTGATAGTCCTACGGATAGTTACTTTGTCTCAGAGACTCTACATATTAATTTGATCACTCAGGCTAATAAATCAATTCATATCTGTACACCATATCTTGTGATTGGTTATGAAATGTTACGTGCCTTGAGAGCTGCGGCTCAATCGGGGATCGATGTGCGCATTATTCTACCAGGTATTCCTGATAAGAAATTAGTTAATATGATTACTAAATCATATTATGATAAACTTATCAAAGCAGGTGTTCGTGTTTATGAATATACACCTGGTTTCATTCACTCTAAGTCTATTGTGGTGGATGGTAACGAAGCAGTTATTGGTACGGCTAATTTTGATTTTAGATCGTATTATCTTAATTTTGAATGTGGTATTTACTTTATTGATAGTAAGACAATAAAAGAATGTGAACTTGATTTTAATGAGACACTTTTAATGTCTGATGAAATTACGACACAGAATTTAAATCAATTACCATTTTATCAAAAGATATTTAGAGCATTTGTTAGCTTATTTAGTGGCTTAATGTAAGGAGTTTGTATGAGCAAAGTAGGTTTAGTATTAGAAGGTGGCGGAATGCGTGGAGCCTATACGGCAGGTGTTCTAGCTTGGTTTTTAAGAAATAACATAGAGGTCGACCATGTATCAGGCGTAAGTTCAGGTGCCATGTATGGTGCTTTTTATCTCGCAAAAGATGAAGACCTTTTATATAAGGCATCTATAGAGATTGCCCCTAGTAAAGATAATGTCGGATTGCGTCCTCTATTAAAAGAGAAACAAATTGTCGGCTATGATCATATGTATGATGTTGAATTAATCGAGGCAGGATATAGACCAGAGAGTGTCTTAAATTCAACTTCAGAATTTAGTTTAGCTGTCTATGATATGGAATTGATGGATACAATTTGGATCGATAAGAAGACTGTAGCAACTGATAGTAAATGGATAAAGGCAGCTTGTTCATTACCATTTTATAGTCGTTTGGTTAACATTGATGGTCGTGATTATACTGATGGTGGAGTGACAACTATGATACCAATTCGTCGTTCCATGGAAGTGGGCTGTGATAGAAATATTATTGTGACGACCAAGTCAAAAGAATATGTACGCAAACCTTTTAGTAAGTTTACTTTATGGTTTTTAAGAACGTTCTTTTATCGCGATAAACCTAAAGTTGTTTCCGATTTTGCGAAACGTACCGATATTTATTATCTAGAGCGACAAATTGTAGATGAGGAAGTAGAGAAGGGACAAGCAATCTATTTATATCCTACTAAAGAAACAGGTGTTTCTCGTTTCTCGGGTACTAAAGAACAGTTTGAAGATCTTTATCAAATGGGGATTGATGATTGTGAAAGACAAAGAGAGACAATATTGAATCTGATAAAGTAAAAGCTCCAATTGGAGCTTTTTTTAAGGACTAAATTTTAGAATATATTGATTGATTTGGGCTGGAGCGAATAACCTCATATCAATTTGAGTAGTACCTATCCCATTAGAAATATCTAAACGACTTTCATTATTGATCGTAGTTCCGCGATATGGATCGTTGTTATGTGTGAAGTTATCTTTGAGCAGTGGCACATTGATTTGTCCGCCTAAGGTTTGACCGGCAATCATTAAGTTATACGATGTATTATTAAATGATTGAGGTGAGTGACTAAAGGCGATAGTCCACATGTCATTAATCTTGGGTTGGTTATCTTTTGAAGTGAGGCCAACTAGTTGAATAGAATGTTCATTACCAAAGTAAAGTTGGCGGACTTGATTGTTTAAGATTTCAAAGTTGGCTTCTTGATAGAATGAATCAATATTGCTGATATAGCTATTAGTTTCATTTTCAAGTTGTCCCAATACAGCAAACTTACCAAAAGGTGCTTCTAATTTCTTTAATGAATTGATTAAGTCCTGTTTGGCTTCATCTGTTGTGAAATCATCAGCGACTAGATTGCCACCAAATAGAACGACATCAGGTGCTAGCTTATTAATCTTAGTGATGACTTTATCAAAACGCTCTTGATCCATAAACTCATTGAAGTACACATCAGAGAAATAAACAATTGAGATACCTTCTAATGAAGGATCAATTTGATTGGTCTCTATGATACTTGTTTTGACACTGAGATGTTTAGGGCTAATAAAGAAGCCGTAAACTAACATCAAACTAATCGCTAGAATAAAAGTTGCTAGGACGAGTACTAGACGTTTCTTCATAACTATCTCTTAGGATTGCGAGTTACAATAGCATCCTTATGATTTAGAATAACCGGAATAACAATAGGGTTACGTTGCGTTTTTTGATATAAGAATGGTTCCAAGGTTTCACGAATTGTATTCTTGATTTCACCAAAGGTGACTCGACCCTGCATTTTCTTCTTCAAGGCATTGTACACTAAGACTTCCGCATCCCTTAAGAGTTCTTGATTTTCTTTAATATAAACAAAACCACGAGATACAATATTAGGTCTTACTAAAATCTTATTAACTCGAGAATCAATAGTGACCACTACCGCAACCATTCCATTATCACTTAAGATTTTACGGTCTTTAATAACAGAAGTATTAATTCCAGTCGCATCACTACCATCAACATAAATGTCATCAGCATGGACACGCGTGTTGCTACGATAAACTTCATGGTCTCTTAAAATTAACACATCACCATTGGAACAAATGAAGGTATTGTCTTTTTTGACTCCCACTTCAACGGCCGTACGCGCATGTTCAATGAGCATCTTATATTCACCATGGACTGGCATAAAGT
>JAAZEF010000021.1 GCA_012512455.1 Erysipelothrix sp. | reverse complement strand
TTGAGGAATTAGTTGGATATTACTCCTTAATTATCAATCCATTGATTTATAAAAGTATCACTCTGCTTAAAAAAATAACAAACAGATATTAATCATCTGTTTGTTTTTTAATCTCAAATACAGCTTCAACATCTGAAATCCAATTTTCTCTTTTAGTTCCTCTATCTAAGAATGTTTCTGCACCTTTGCCTAATATCAATATTAAATCATTTACTTTAGAAATCTCAACACTTTTTTTGATGGCTAAGTAACGATCTTCAATAATCAAAGTCTTAGTATTTTTAATACCCCTCTTTATCTCATGTGCAATATCAATGACCTCTTCATCTCGATTATCTTCTTCAGTTAATATAATAACATCTGAGTATTGAGAGGCTATTTCACCTAATACTGGTCTTTTATCTTTATCTCTTTTACCAGCTGACCCAAATACACTAATAATTCTGCCTTCTTTTTTTATTGTATTAGCATATTCATAGATCTTTTCAAAACCATCAGGTGTATGGGCATAGTCCACTAATACATGTCTACCATTTACATCGATATGATTGAGTCGACCATCAATTGATTTAACATCTTTTAGTAAAGGTAATACCTCTTCTAAATTGAAACCTAGTTGATGTAAACAAGCTATGACACTTAAAAGATTTGATACATTAAATAGTGCTACTAAATTGGTTTCTACCGGGTATATTACATTATTAACGACTAACTCAAAGGTTGTAGATGTTGGCTTTAGAACGATATTTTGAGCAAAATAGTCTGCCTTTTCATTGATACCATAGGTCATAACTTTTGCTTTTGAATCCTTGATTAATTGAGGTGTATAGGGATCGTCTTGATTCACAATCGCAACAGCATTCCCTTTTAATTCATCGAATAAGATTTTTTTGGCCAAGAAATAGTTTTCAAAAGTCTTATGATAGTTTAAGTGGTCATGTGAGAGATTAGAAAAGATGGCGACATCAAAATCTAAACATTTGGTTCTTTGTTGATGAAGTGCTTCTGAGCTTGTTTCCATTGCACATAATTGTACTTTATGTTTCTTCATCTCAGTAAGATAAGCTAAAGTGTCATGAAGAAATGGTGTTGTGAGAGAAGTATCTTTCTCAATTTGATTGTAAGCTAAGCCATTAGTTCCAATTTGGCCACTATTTATAAAATGTGAACCAATTGATTTGATGAGTGAGGTGATGGTTGTTTTACCATTAGTTCCCGTAACTCCTACTAGTCTTAATTTCTCACTAACATTGTTAAAATAGCTATGACAAAAGGCTACATAACTATCAAATACATTGTCTACTTGATAATAATTAATACCATTAACTTGTGATACTTCAAATTGATATACGATGTCATGTGCTCCATTGCTAATAGCGTGGTCAACATATTGCTGAGTAATCTCTTTATTTGGTGCTAAACAAAAAAATAATGAATTGTTACTTACCTTTCTACTATCGATTGCGATATCTGAAATGTGTTGTAATTTTGATAAATCTAACATAGACTTCACCTCTTGAAGTTAGTTTATCACACTTTACCTTTAGTAATTAAAGGTTTATACTCTTTTTGAAAGGACAGGTATAAGCAATGAAAATAGATCTTATCTCTGTACCAGTATTTTATGGAGCGAATAAAGCAGGTGTCGAAAAAGGCCCTCAAACACTTTTACAAAACGGATTAACTCAACTTCTCAACAAGAATCACTTGATTGATTCTAGTCAACTTATTGAAGTTTTAAATACTAATGATATGGGTAATGATCCTACTTTAAAATATTTAAAACAAATTCTTAATTATAATGAAAACTTGTCACAACTGGTGTATGAAAGCTTAAATAGTGGTAATTTCCCCTTCACTATTGGTGGTGACCATTCTTTAGCATTGGGTACATTGTCTGGAGCTCTTAAAGCAAATCCTGATACTCTTGTCATTTGGATAGATGCTCATACGGACATCAACACTCATCTCACGACACCTAGTGGACATATTCATGGAATGCCAATTGCGTCAGCGCTTAATTTAGGACACCCTTTATTAAGAAGTCTTTTTACAAATTATATTGAACCCCATCAGATACTTTATATAGGTGTACGTAGTATCGATGATGGTGAGATTAAACTTATTAATGAACTTAATATTCAATACATGACACCACAAACTTTTAAGATGGAGAGACTTGATTCATTCTTAAAAGACAATCCTAATGTACCGGTTCATTGTGATTTAGATATAGATGTCCTTGATGCTTCGTTAGTACCGGGCACAAGCACACCTGTTAGTGATGGTTTTTCTATTAATGAGGTTGTTTCAATCGTAGAATATCTTAGGGATACTAATAGAGTGACCTCTCTTGATTTTGTTGAGTTTAATCCTGATTATGATCAAGATAATTTAACTCTTAATACCTCTCTTCTTCTACTTAATACATTCTTTAATAAAGAAAACAAGACCTAATATCAAGTCTTGTTTTGAAAGTCATTTTGAGCTATTTTGCCAATTCTTTTTAGGTAATCTTGTAAAGCTTTTTCTTCATGAGAATCTAGTTCATTAAAGAATTTTCTCATATGCTTAAAGTGAACTTCATAACTTTCTTTGAATAAATCATTACCTTTATTAGTCAAAGAGAGTAATTGAATTCTTTTATCATCAACTGCTTTTTCACGTTTGATTAATTCCTTTTTCTCTAAAGTATCTAAGACGTAGGTCATTGAGCTATTTGGTACTAATACATAATCTCTTAACTCACTTGTAGTGAGTTCTTTTTTACTATAAAGTGCCTCTAGTGCTGTAAACTCATTCACTGTGAGATCTGTATTGATTAGTGAAAGCTTAACTTGATTGATCATTGATTGATATGCCTTAAACAGAACAATGAGTGTCTTTAAGTCTTGAGCCATTAATTAAAATATTCCTTAGGGAATTCTTTATTACTACGAACAGTATCAAAGTGATTAACTTGTTCTTCAATTTGTTTTTGATATTGACGCAAATGTGGTGGTAATGCTAGGGTTTCACCTAAGATTTCATAGTCTTCAATATCATCTATAAATCCTGGATCATCTGTCGCAATCTCAAATAAGATATTAGGATAAAGTCTGATATATAGTGATTTGAAATAGAAGCGATCAATAAAGCCAGAGTTTCTTAGATTCAAATTATCAAAGTGTTCAATCCATTGATTCAGCTCTTCTTTGTTAGCCACTCTAAATGCCACGTGATGGACACCACCATAGCCTTGAGTAGCTCTTGGCAAATTAGAGTCTTCAATAACAATCACTGAGCCGCCATTACCTCCTTGAGCCATCTCATAGAGAGTAATATTCTCTTCTTTTGCAACTTCTCGCATCTTCATGAGATTGACTAATATTTGATCCATCAATTGACCTGATGAAACAGTCAAATAGATTGGACCTAAGCCAATAATCGCAAATTCATCAGGAACAGGTCCTTTATGCCAAGGTTCACCTGCTGGCACACCTTCATCATTTTCATCTGAGAATAAGGCATATTGTTGTTTGTCATAATCTTCAAACTCTAGTACTTTTTTACCAAAGAGTTCTTTTATGGGTTCATATGAAACATTGTAGTGTTCAAAACGTTTGACCCAATAATCAAGTGCTTCATCACTAGCAACACGAAATCCAGTTCTAGAAATATCATCCGTTCCCTGTTGATGAGCTCCAATATTGGCGAAATCAAAGAATGTAATATCTGTTCCAGGATTTCCCCTGTCGTCTGCGAAAAATAAATGGTAAGTATTTATATCATCTTGATTGACCGTTTTCTTAACTAGTCTCATGCCTAAAATATTTGTAAAAAACTCATAATTTTCTTTTGCTCCACTTGAAATAGCTGTAACGTGGTGTATTCCTCTTAATGTTGTCATGTTATTGACCTCCTTGATGAACATATATTATTACGAAACCGAAATACTTTCAAGAATATTGCATTTAAAATAAAAAAGTATCAGCTAATATTCGTATACAGACACTTCTTCAAGTTGATTAATAAGTTCTAGAATCTCATTAAATTAACTGAATAAAGGATTTTATAACATACAACAAATAAAACCATATTAAAAAGAACCCCTACTTGATTGCTCAAGATTTGGGGTTCACTTCATATTCTGTTACTTTTTAGTACTAATAATTTCCTTCAGTCAGCTCACCTTGCATTAATTGAACCCCTGATGAAGTACCAATACGAGTCGCTCCAGCTTCCACCATAGAGACAACATCTGATAAGGAACGTACACCACCTGCGGCCTTTACAGCAACCTCAGGAGCCACATGTTTTCTTAAAAGTTTAACATCTGCGATGGTTGCGCCATGAATTGAAAAACCTGTTGATGTTTTAATGAAGTCAGCTTTTGCTTCTGAAACAAGTTCACAGGCTAAGATTTTTTCTTCATCAGTTAATAACGCTGTTTCAATAATTACTTTAAGTACTTTATCAGGTAACAAAGCTTTAATCGCTTTGATCTCATTGACGATATAATCTTTTTCACCATCTTTTAATTTACCCATATTAATGACCATATCAATCTCGTCAGCGCCATCTTTTAAGGCTTGTTGTGTTTCAAAAACTTTAGCTTC
>JAAZEF010000020.1 GCA_012512455.1 Erysipelothrix sp. | reverse complement strand
ATGATGTCGATTTATCCTATAGTGATTCAAATTCGAATCGTTATCGTCTTAATGTGTATTCACAGCGTGGACTTCCCGCTCTCACAATGAGATTACTTAATTATGAAATTCCAACAATCGATGGAATGAAATTACCACCCATCTTAAAACAACTCACCAATGAGCCTAGAGGTTTAGTCTTAGTAACAGGTCCCACAGGTTCTGGTAAGTCTACTACCCTAGCAGCGATGATCAATGAGATTAATATCCATCATTCAAAGCACATCATTACCCTAGAGTATCCTATTGAGTATCTTCACTCTCAAAAGAAATCACTTATTAACCAACGCGAAATTCATTTTGATACCAAGAGTTTCTCAGCAGCACTATTGTGAATCCTTCGACTGAAGTTAATGGTGTAGAGGTTGATGGTCAATACGCGACAAATAGTGTGCCTGATGGGATGATAATTTATTTAACAATTAATGACGGTGAATTTAAGTCATTTAGTGCTAAAGTAGGTGGACGTGAATATGAGGACGATACGACAGGACAAATAGTAGAAGTGAAGGACTGATAAGGTCCTTTTTTAGTGTATAATGTGGGTAATGAAAGGGGTTACCTATGTTTAAATTGAATGATAATATGAAATTAGGAGTCGCTAGTGCTTCTATGCAAGTGGAGGGTGGAGAGTTAAATAGTAACTGGCATGATTGGGCAGATCGGGGATTTATAAAGGATGGTAGTAGTCCAAGTAATGCCAATGATCATTGGAATCGATATGAGGAAGATTTTAAATTGATGAGAGAAATGGGAATTACTGAGTATCGATTTGGGATTGAGTGGACTCGTATAGAGCCTACTGAGGGAGAGTTCAGTGATGAGGCATTGAATCATTATCGTAGGATGATTGAGTGCATGAGAGACAATGGAATAAGGCCATTGATGACGTTATGGCATTTTTCTCATCCGATGTGGTTTGAAAATGAGGGAGGTTGGTTAAAGTCAGAGAACATTCCTTATTTTACTCGTTATGTGTCTGTTGTGCTTAATAGTTTGGGTGATTTAGTAGAGGAGTATATTACGATTAATGAGCCTAATGTGTTTGCGGTGAATGGGTATCTGTTTAATGAGTGGCCACCATCTAATAATAATGGGTTGGTTCAGTGTGTTAAGGTGATGTCGGTCTTAGCGACGGCACATATTGAGGCGTATAAGTTAATCAAAGAATATAATAATGATTACTTGGTGGGGTTTGCTCATCATGTGCGTGTGTTTAAAGGTGTTGGTGCTGGCTTATTTCGTTTCTTGTTTCAAGATGGTGTCGCATTGGCCTTTACTAAGGGAGAGTTTAAGTTTCCTTTTGTGAATTATCGACGTTTTAAAAAGGGAGACTATGTTGATTTCTTAGGAGTTAATTATTACTCACAGACGATTGTTAAGGGAATGGAATTTGGTTTTAGCACTGATTTGCCTAAGAATGATTTAGGATGGGATATTTATCCGGAAGGTTTAGTACGTTGTGTGCGAGAGTTGTATGCGTTGTGCCCTAAACCAATCTATATTACGGAAAATGGAACCTGTGATAATGATGATCGCTTTAGAAGTCGTTATATTTATGATCATTTAAATGCAATTAATAAAGTTGGTTTACCAATATTAAAATATTATTATTGGTCATTTAGTGATAATTTTGAATGGGTAGAGGGTGAGTCTAGTCGTTTTGGATTAGTACATATTAATTATGAGACGATGGAAAGGACACTGAAGGAGTCGGGTCGTTTTTATGCTTCAATTATTAAGAATAGAGGTATTACAAGATCGACTTATGATGAGTTTGTAGCTGGAAGTCACTATGATTCAGTATAAAGACTCTGTATTTCATTTAAAAACAAAAGAAACATCTTATATCTTTAGGGTGGACGATTCATTGAAGTTGAATCAGCTTTATTATGGAAATAGGTTAGAAGAAGAGAGTTTAGATGCGCTTAGTTTACACCAGGTGATTCAAGTAGGATCAAGTGTACTCTATGATGGGCAGTCCATGGATTTAAAGTGTTTAGAACTATCAGAACCTCAAGTGGGAGACTATCGAAATCTAAGTACTGATATCTGGGTTAATAATCAACAGGCATGTGATTTTAAATATGTTGGTTATGAGATGGATGTGGTTAGAGAGAGTGTGTTGCCAAGGGGGAGAGGTAGAGATAGTCGATTAGTTGTCTATTTAATGGATGAAAAGACTGGGGTAAGAATAGGATTAGTCTATGATGTTTTCTATGAAGCTAATGTGATAAGTCGTTATGTATTAGTGGAAAATGTGGGTGAAGAGTCTTTGTTAATTGAAAATATTGTCGTTAACTTTGACTGTATCAATGATGACTTTGAACTCATCAGTTTTCATGGTGGATGGATTAAAGAAGCTCATGAATATGTGAGTGATTTAGGAATAGGAAGAACTGTCATTGCGAGCACAACAACCTCATCATCCAATCAACATCAGCCAGGATTCTTCTTAAGAAGTAAGGTATCTGACTCTGTCTATGGTTTTAATTTAATGTACTCTGGAAATCATAAGAGTGTTATTGAGAGAACAAGTAATGAATTTGTTCGGGTTGTTAGTGGAATAAATGATGAACAATTTAATTGGACATTAAAGAGTGGAGAAGTATTTGAGAGTCCATCAGTGGTAATGACCTATGGTGTAGGAATAAATAATGCGTCAAGTAACTTTCATGATTTTGTCAATAAACATGTGGTAAGTAAGGTGTGGGCAAATAAAGAAAGACCCATTACCTACAATCATTGGGAAGCGACCTTCTTTGACTATAATGAAAAGAAGTTGTTGAAGATGGCTAAAGTTGTGAGTGATTTAGGATGTGAGCTGTTCGTGTTAGACGATGGTTGGTTTGTAGAAAGAAATAACGACTTAGCGGGCTTAGGAAATTATGAAGTAGATAAGAAAAAGTTTCCCAAAGGGTTATTGTCATTTAGAAATAAGATCGTGGATATGGGATTGAAGTTTGGGCTATGGGTAGAACCAGAAATGGTATCAATTGAAAGTAGTTTATATCGAAAACATCCTGAATATGCTTTGGGAGTAAGAGACAAACGCTTTGGTAGAAATCAGTTGGTTCTTGACTTAACTAATAAGGATGTAAGAGATTATATTGTGAGTAATGTAAGAACTTTAATAGAAGAATATAAAGTAGATTATATTAAATGGGATATGAATCGGCATATTAGTGATCAGGAATCGATAGTCAATAATTATGGAAAAGAGTTCTCTCATCGCTATATCTTAGGACTCTATGAGGTCTTAGAAAGAATTTTTGGAGACAATGAGGTGTTATTAGAAAGTTGTTCCAGTGGGGGAAATAGATTTGATTTAGGCATGTTAAGTTATGGTCCCCAAGTATGGACCAGTGACAATACTGATCCTATTGAACGACTCAAGATACAAGGTGGTATCTCAAGATTGTATCCTCTATCAACCATATCAGCTCATGTCGCAAGTGAATTAAGTCAACAAACTTTAAGAAAGACACCCTTAAGTACCCGTTTCAATGTCGCTTGTTTTGGGGTATTAGGCTATGAGTTAGATTTAACTTATCTTAGTGCCGTCGAGAAGAAAGAAATAAAGGACCAAATTAGTTGGTATAAGAAATATCGAAAGGTGTTTCAATATGGAAAATTTATCCAAAATGGCTTACAGTGGCAAGTTAGTTATGAGGGAGTTACGATTGTGGGAATCTATCAGACACTTGTTATCGCATCACCACCTCCTCATCAAAGATTAAGAGTTTTTGGATTAGATAAGAATAAATATTATGAAGTGAGAGCCAAAGCTCAAAGGGTGATGTTAGATCGTTATAAGGAATTATCAAAACATATCTTACCTGTTAATTTAAATCCAGAAGGAAAGATTATGAAATTTACCACAGAACACTTCAGTCTATATGACCAACAACAGAATTTGGTTGCGAGTGGTCAATTACTAGAAAGTGGCATCTGGTTAAATAATCAATACTTAGGAACTGGCTATCATAAAGAGTTAAGACTCTGGTCAGATTTTGGCTCGACACTCTATGTCATCACAGAAAGGAAATAAGAATATGAATTCAACCCAAATTAAAAAGAATCGTTGGATGTATGGATTAGGAACAGTTGGAAGAGATATGGTCTACTCTTTGTTTTCCATGCAGTTGATGTTCTATTTAACAGATGTTTTAGAAATAAGTCTAGATACGTTATTCTATGTCACCATTATTATGATGATCGTTCGTGTTTTTGATGCCGTTAATGATCCCTTCATGGGAGTACTAGTCGATAATACAAAGAGTCGCTGGGGTAAATTTAAACCCTGGATACTAGTAGGTGTCATAATCTCGGGAATCTTTACCATCATTATGTTCACTGATTTCCAACTTAGAGGAGCTCAATTTTTAGTGATGTTCACCACGGTCTATGTCCTTTGGGAAATTAGTTTCACAGCCAATGACATCGCCTATTGGTCTATGTTACCCAGTTTATCCTCTGATCAAAAAGAGAGAGAAAGAATTGGTGCTATCGCAAGAATTTGTGCCAATATTGGACTCTTTACCTTCGTGGTAGGAGTAGTTCCCATCACTCATTGGCTAGCGGGAATCACTGGCTCATTAGTCAGTGCCTATACGGTGTTTGCGATAAGTTTAGTCGTTATTATGTGGTTCTTTCAGATGTTCACATTAGTGGGTGTCAAAGAAGAAATCAAAGATGTAAATGTGGAAGAGACAACTAAGGTCAGTGAACTCTTTGGCATCATCTTTAACAATGATCAACTCTTATGGACCACCGTATCCATGGTGTTATTTCAAGTAGGCTACATGTCAACCACTTCCTTTGGACTTTACTATTTCAAGTATGTCTTTGGGGACGAAGGAATGTACTCGGTATTTGCGGCAATATTAGGAATCTCTCAACTCGCCGCATTAACGGTCTTCCCACGCTTCTCCAAACACTATAATCGTAAACAACTTTATTTCGCGGCAACAATTTTAGTCGTCAGTGGTTATTTAGTATTTTTCTTCTCACCAAGTCATATGTTATTTATCGGAGTCGCCGGAATTCTCTTATTTGTCGGACAAGCCTTTATTCAACTCTTAATGTTGATGTTTATCTCTGATACGGTCGAATATGGTGAATGGAAACTAGGAAGAAGAAACGACTCAGTTACCTTGTCATTACAACCCTTTATCAATAAGATGGGCTCCGCTATTTCTGCAGGAATAGTCGGTTTCACCTTGATTATCTCAGGCATGAAAGAAGCAGTTGGACCCCAAGATATGACACCTCTAGGCTTGAATATCTTTAAGTTCTCGATGTTAATATTACCACTCATCTTAATAGTAATCGGTTATTGGGTCTATCGTACTAAATATATTATTGATGAGAAAAAGTTTGAAGAAATACAACATGAACTCCAAGAAAGAAGGAATCAATGATTACACCAGAAACAACCATTAAAGAACTCTTAGAACATCCCATTGGTCATGATGTGATATCCAAGATATTAATGCAGATGGGAGTCTCAAATAAATGGATCGATAATCCAGTAGTTGGAAAACTTAAATTAAAACAATTAGAAAAGATGTTAGTCAAAAAGGTTGGTCCTGACTTTTTTGAAACACTTTATACTCTTTTTAACCAAGAAAGTGATAGGGCAGTAAAAGGAACTGAAATAAAGAAGATATGGTGGAAAGAAGCAATCTTTTATCAAATCTATCCTCGTTCCTTCAAAGATAGTAATGGGGATGGTATCGGTGATTTAAGAGGTATTCTATCTAAGTTAGATTACTTACAAGAATTAGGCATTACAGGGGTTTGGTTATCACCAATCTATGACTCTCCACTAGACGATAACGGCTATGATATCTCTAATTACCATGAGATATTAAGTGACTTTGGAACGATGTCTGATTTTGAAGACTTAGTAGAAGGCTTAAAACAAAGAGACATGAAACTTATTATGGACTTAGTCGTCAATCATACCTCTGATGAACATCCATGGTTTCAAGAAGCCCTCAAAGATGTAAACAGTCCCTATCATGATTACTATATTTTTAATGACAAAGCTAATAATTGGAAGAGTTTCTTCTCAGGAAGTGCCTGGCGTTATTTTGAAGAAAATGATGAATACGCATTGCGACTTTTTTCCAATAAACAAATGGATCTTAATTGTGACAATGAGAATGTACGTCATGAAGTTATTGATATTATTAAATATTGGAAAGATAAAGGTGTCGATGGCTTTAGATTAGACGTTATCAATTATATTGCCAAGAATAGTCTAGAAGATGGCAATGAATTCATTGGTGATTTAATGGAATTTACCGGAATTGAACACTATTATTATGGTGAAAAGTTACATAAATATCTCAATGAAATTAAAGTTAAAGGTTTTGAAGATGCCTTTAGTGTAGGAGAAACACCAGGAATTGGCTTTGAAATGGCCAGACTATTAACTCATGAAGATAGAAATGAGATGGACACCGTCTTTATCTTTGACCACTTAGAAACACCAGGACACGTTAGATTTGATGATTATCAATACGATCTTAGATTTCTGGGTTCCTATTATAAAAAGATGTTTCATCATTACTCAAATAGTGAATGGCCCTCACTCTTTGTAGAAAACCATGACAATCCTCGTATGATATCTAAAGTCTCAACAGACTTAGATGATCGAAAGAAAATTGGGAAACTAATCGCGGTCTTGTTATTAACACTACGAGGCACACCATTTATCTATCAAGGTCAAGAATTAGGATTGGTCAATCATGAATTTGAAACTATAGATGACTTTAGAGATGTTGAATCACTCAATAAATATCAAGAATTATTAGAAGAAGGTAAAAGTACAGAGGAAGCATTAAATACATTACTGGCAGGTAGTCGTGACCATGCTAGAGTTGGTATGCCATGGCATGAAGGATTTAGTGAAGGAAAAGGTTGGATAGATAGTTTCTTACCATTAGAAATAAGTGATCACAGTGAAATAAATGATGAAGATTCTATTTATCATACCTATAAAGAACTTATTAAATTAAGAAAAGAAAATGATGTTTTAGTTTATGGTGAAACAGAGTTTGTTTATCCAAAACAAAAGAACTATCTTGGTTACTATCGAAAAGATTTAACTAAGCAGTTCTTTATTGAAATTAATTTGGTGAAAGATAAGACTAAGCGATATCATGACACTAGTAATTATAAATTGATATATTCAAATATGAAGTATCATCTCAATGAACTAAGTGGTTATGAGGTTAATGTGTATCTTATTTAACCAATTTTTGAGGATCATATACCATTTCAATGGTCGAATGACTCACATGTTGATTCACTAAGAGTAGACGAATTTGTTCTCTAATATCTTCAATTGACGTAGCTTCTTCAATATCCGTATACACGGTAAGGGAAGCTGCGTTTTCTAATCCATCAATAGACCAAAAGTGAAAATGACTCACCGCATGAACACCCTCAATATTTAGGATAGTTTGTTTTAATTCATTTAAGTTCACATCATGAGGTACAGCCTCTAAAAAGATGTTCATACTCTCTAAAAATGGTGGAACCGCATGGTATAGAATAAAGATTGCTAATAAAATAGAAAGTAGTGGATCTAGAAAATACCATTCTCTAAAGTGTAAGACAATTGAGATAATTACAATCGCAACCCAACCTAACATATCCTCTAAAAGGTGTAAGGACAGTACCTTTTCATTTTTACTCTGTCCCTTACTCAAGAGATAAGTGCCCACAAGATTCATTATAATGGCCGCAATCGCTAACCAGAACATACCCTGATAATTGACAGGTTCAGGATTGAACAGTCGTGGTATTGCGCTTAAGAGTGCTAATATTGAACCTGTAATAAGTACTAATGAAGTGATTAAGGCTCCCAATAAAGAGAAGCGTCGATGGCCAAAGCTATATTGACTATTAGGTTCTTTACTAGATATCTTCTCAAAAATCCAAGCTAAGCCAATAGAAAGTGCGTCCCCAAAATCATGGACCGCATCTGTAAGGATCGCAGTGGAATTAAAGAGAAAACCAAATACAAATTCACTTATTGAAAAGATAACATTCATGAAGAACACTATGGCCATATTCTTACTGCTCGTATCATGAGCGTGACTATGACTATGAGAATGGGAGTGTGAGTGTGAATGAGTAGGTCTATCATCTTCTAAGATGACAATCTTCTCACTCGCTAAGATATGTTTCACATCTTTTAAAGAGACTGTTGATGGAATATAGATGGTGTCATGTTCATAATTGAGTGAAATGGTTTGTCCATGTTCTAACTCTTGTAAGCGTGCTTCCAGGGTTTTAGCACAATTAGCACAGTGCATGCTGGATAGTTTATATTGTGTCATCTTCGTTTTTCTCCATCGCGTGTTCTAAGCCTTGTTTGATTAAATTACTAATATGTTGATCAAAATGAGAGTACATCATTCTTTTACCATCACGTCTGGCCTTCACAAAATGATTGCTCTTTAGTTTCTGAAGTTGATGTGAGACCACAGATTGTTCTAATTCTAGTTGTTGACCAATATCACTCACACTTAACTCTTTATCATCCAATAAAACTAGGATAGACAAACGAGTTGGTTCGGACATCATTTTAAATAGCTGGGCTGTTTTTTCTATCATATAAAAAACCTCCATATGTTGATATGTTCATATGAACATTCTAACATAAGAAGGTGTGGTTGTTCAATTATTCTTCTGCTTCGCGATTCGCAATCTCTTTTTGCGTCTCACTAATGCTGGTCTGATCGATAGGCACTGAATTGATATCAGGGCGTATGTAGTCACGATCCACATTGGGTATCACTTTAGGCTTTGGATTCTTATTACGATCGAGTTCCTTGAAGTTGTCGACGTTCTTCATAGAATCAGTCCTTTCCTATCTCTATTTTATCAAAAGATAAGAGAAAAGACCTTAATGACTCTCTGGATTAACTACTGTACTAATGAATAGTGGGATACCCTGAGGACTAGTTATTACAACTAAGAAGGGTTTATCAAACTTGATAGTAATGGGATTAATTGGCATAGAAGAGGTATCCATACCTACTTGTGTAAAGGCTGCGGCTTCGATGCCATCTTCATTTATAACAAGTCGTGCCTGTTGTTTAATGACTGAAATAAAGACATGTGTCTTATCTTCAAAGGGATAGATTTCAGAATTGGAAGGATCAAAGGGTAGTGTCAATCCTAATTGTTGACTCAATTCTATGAGTGAATAATCACCATCCACATCAAACTTAGGAACTGAAAGTCTAATTAAGCGAGATTCATATTTTGATTTAATAATAGATGATAAGGTTTGTTCATCAAGAATTGAATCTAAGTCCTCATCTGGCAAGATGAAAGATACCTTAGAACCATTCATTAATTCCTTTGAAACCAATTGGTAGTTGTCTTGTTTTAAATAACCCATCGTGGATTCTAAATTCATATAGTGAGCAGTTTTATCTTTATCAAAAGGTTCTTGGGTCGTATTTCTTATTTCAAAGGGTTCACTCCAACTATCCTTAAGATAGATGGCATTAATGAGTGATATCACCATGTCATCGGTAATATCGACTTCAACATCTTTAATGAAGTTATTAGTCATTTTGTTGATCCATTGATTCATTTGTTTTGGTGTATTACTATTTCTAAAATCAACAGAATAGATGGAGGCAAAGTAATCATCACTTATTTGATTCATTAAATCTGAGTTAAAATCTAAATCACTTTGTAGCCACATTGAATTAGCTAATGATAAGTTTCCATATTCATTATTGAATTGAAGAATATCAAAAGGAATGTCTTGTGGATTTAAGAAATTAGTGAGTTGTTCTTTGGTTTCATTTTGAGCTAATGGAAGGACCATTGACAATGCCATATAGAAAGAAAGTGGCGAGTAGACATGATTGTCTTCATCTAATAGTTGTGCTGAGGTTTTAATACTAAAATCTTGAAGGGCACTTACTATCTTTTCATCAATGTCTTCATATTTTTTTATAGATTCACTCTCATAGGATGACTTTTTAAGTGGATCTACTTCAATACCTTGAGATTGAACACTACAACTCATCAAGATTAAGATAAGAGTAAGTAACATTATTTTTTTCATATTATCCTCCAATAAAGGTTCCCATAAAGAGTGGGATTTCTTGTGGACTAGTAATGATGATAAGGAAAGGTCTCTCGATAGTTACTTTCAGTTGAGGAGGCTCTGGAGCCATTGATTCTACTACACCAACTTGGGTATACGCGGCAGCTTCGATACCTGACTCATCTATTACCAAGCGAGCTTGTTGTTTAATCACATCAATCATCACTTGATCATCATTGTCATAAGGATAGAGTCCTCCCTCAAAGGGTAGTGTCAATCCCATATCCTTAGATAAATCGATGAGTGAATAATCTCCATCAATATCAAATGATGGTACACTCAAAGCTAATTGTTGAAGTGTTGTATCAAACTTCATAATATTTGAAAGTGTTTCAGGATTTAGGATGGAAGGCAAATCATCAGTAGGTAAGACAAAGAGAACAATACTGCCATTGGCTAAAGGTTTACTCACCATTTCAAATTCTTCACTATTTTGATAGTGAAATTCATTGATTTCGTTCATAAAGGATAAGTTAATATTAGTCTGTGGTGTAGGATAGAAAGAGTTAGATTGTGTGTTACTCTTATCAAAGGGCTCAAGCCATTCATCTTTGAGATAAATGGTATTGATTAAAGACATGATCATATTAGGTCGTGTATCCACTTTAACCTCTTTAATGAAATCATAGGTCATCCTATTAATCCAATCATTCATTTGTTTTGGTGTGTCAGCATTTTGAAAATCAACAGAATAAATGGACGCATAGAAATCATCACTAATTTGTCGCATAAGGTCTTCATTAAAAGGGCGATCGTTTTGTAACCAGATTGAATTTGCGAGTGATAAGGTACCTACTTCATTATGAAAGTTTAAGATTTCAATATCATCCATATTAATGGTGACATTTCTTAAAAACTCTTGGAGTTGAAGTTTTGTTTCATCTTGAGCCATGGGAGTTACCATTGACATCGCAAGATAGAATGATAGTGGAGAATAAATATGGTTATTATTGTCAAAAAGAAGTGAAGCAGAATGTGAACTAAAATCTTTTAAGGCAGATACTAATGTTGGATCAAGAGGTTGTGTCAGTCGTTCTCTATCACTTTTTAGTGTACTTTTCTTTGTGGTCTCTACCTCAATGGTCGCTCCACTTACTGTGGAACAACTCATTAACAAAGAAATCAAAATCAAAATTATTATTTTTCTCATGGTTGACCTCCATAAATTACTTCAATCATGGTATCAAGATTTGACTCATGATGTTGGGGTACACTGATTTGGTACTGTTTGTTATCTATGATTAATGTAGCTATAACTTGGTTATCAACAGTTGTCTTCATCACTTCTTGAGAGACGATATTGACTTGTTCTATGGTGACAATCATCAAATTACCATCACTTAAAGGATATTCATTGACTGCTTCTGTTGGAAATTCATAAATTAAATCAAATGAGTCGCCTTTGGCTTCAGTAAGTTCTTGATTGGTATCATAACCAGTGTTGTTGACACTATTGGTTTCATTAGATCCATCCATGGCTAGATTTGATAAAAGTTTGAGTCCACCAAACACAACTAATATTATGATCATCATAGAAGTTATCAGCTGAAGAGTTTTTATTTTTGATGGTTGGGAATAATTGCGTATTGAATCATTTAAGGATTCATCGACATGAAGTTTATTCATCATGTCCCGATATTGTTTTTTAAACATCGACATCACTTCCTAAGATTTCTTTTAATTGTTGACGTGCTCTAGAAAGACGCGTTCTAATCGTAGAGTCATTTACGTTGAGTATTTCACTAATCTCTAAAGTAGAATATTCTTCAAAATAAAACAGATGAATGACGACTCGATAATTGAGTGAGAGTTGAGAAAGAGCACGATAAAGGGGTTTGTAATCAGCTCTTTCTGTGGTATCTACTTGATAGAAACTCTCATCAAAGCTTTCTGTTTTTTTATAAAAGGGGTTTCGCCACAATTTCTTACAAGCATTATGACAAACTTTGAAAAACCAACCTCTTGCGTGGTGCTCATTGACGAAAGATGGTTTGTTTCTTAAATAAGCAATAAATACTTCTTGGTACACATCATCCGCATCGTATTTGTTTTTACATAACGAAAAAGCAAGTCGATACACACTTGGACCTATCAAAGAAATCATTGTCTCAAGAGAATGTTCATCAAATGGATACATAGCTAACCCCTTCACTATAGATAGTCTTATTTTATACCAAATGTCTCATTTAGTAACATTTCTTTGATATACTTAAACAAAGAACAGGAGAAGACTATGAAAATAATTATCATTGGTGCCGTCGCAGGAGGAACTACCGCGGCCACAAAAATACGCAGAAAAGACGAACAAGCCATTATTACAATGTATGAAAGAGATGTTGATATCTCCTATTCAGGATGTAGTTTACCTTATTTCATCGGTGATAAAATAACTGATCTTAATGATATTACACCACGTGATGTGACCTTCTTCAAAGAAAAACACAATATTGATGTGTTTATTCAACACGAAGTTTTATCAATTGACCCACATGAAAAGAAAGTCGTTGTAAAAAACTTACAAACTAAAGAAGTGTTTGATGACTTTTATGATTCTCTAATTATTTCCACAGGAGCATCTGTCTTTGTACCGCCAATACAGGGTATTGATTCACCACATGTTTTCTTTCTAAGAACTGTCCAAGATGCTCTTAGAATTAAGGAATACATCAAATACAATCAAGTAAGACATGCGGTGATCGCAGGGTCTGGCTTTATCGGATTAGAGATGTGTGAAAACTTAGTAGACTTAGGTATTGATACCAAAGTAGTCGAATTAGCCGATAGTATCGCCGGACATCTTGATGTTGAACTATCCAATGTTTTACAACACAGACTAGAAGAAAAAGGTATTGATATCAGAGTGAGTGCCGGTATATCTGAAATACATTCAGACTCTGTGTTATTAACAAATGGTGACACTATTAATACTCAAATGGTTATTATGGCCACAGGAGTTAAACCTAATGTTTCTTTAGCAAAAGAAGCTGGAATAAAGTTGGGTGAAACAGGAGCAATACAAGTAAATGATGAAATGAGAACCAGTGATCCATTTATTTATTCGGTAGGTGATTGCGCAGAGACATTTGACTTAATTACTAACAAAGCAGTCTATAGACCCTTGGGTTCTACAGCAAATAAAATGGGGCGCATAGTCGGAGATGTTATTACAGGTGGGCACTTAAGATATCGTGGTAACCTAGGAACCAGTATTTATAAAGTGTTCGATTTAAGTGTAGGTAGTACGGGTATGACACAACAAGATGCTAAAGATGCAGGATATGATGTTCAAGTAGTCCTAATGACTAAGCCTAATAAGTTAGCAGCCTTAGGTGGACAAGAGATGGTTATTAAGGCTGTAGCCGATAAAGTCACACGACAACTCTTAGGTGTCTCCATTGTCGGTTATGAAGGTGTGGATAAACGCTTAGATGTGTTTGTGACCTTAATTACTTTAGGGGCTAAAGTGGATGAGTTATTCCATCTTGATCTAGCTTACTCGCCACCATTTTCAACCGCAAAAGATCCAGTGCACTATGTGGGTATGGTCTATGAGAGTCAGATGGAACATGTGATAAGTATAGATAAGTTACAGTCATTGGGAAAAGTACAGTTGATTGATGCTCGTTCATTAGATGATGTGAATAGTAGAGGTTTTATTGAGGGCTCTACTCATATTCCACATGTAGAGATTCGTGAAAAAATGGCTCAATTTGATAAGGATAAAATGGTAGTCGTGTATTGTAATACAGGGAACACTTCCAATGCGGTAATGAATATTTTAAGAAACAATGGGTTTAAAAAGGTCACTCATTTAATGGGTGGACACAAACTTTATAAGGAGACTTCATGTTAAAAATTGTTTTCATTTTAGTTCTACAGTTAGTCTATGTTCCAATCTTAGCTTTAAGAACCATTAGTATGGTTAAAAAACTTAAAACACTGACCGCTATTTTAGGGATTGTTGAAACTCTAATTTATGTTTTTGGCCTATCGATAGTGCTCAGTGGAGATCTTAATTTAATAGAAATGATAGTTTATGCGGTGGGCTTTGGTTTAGGGTTGGTTGTGGGAATTGAAGTTGAAAACAAGATTGCGATTGGCTTTACCTCCTTTGAGGTGAACATTAATAATAAAAATGAAGAATTAATTAATGACTTAAGACAGTTAGGTTATGGGGTTACTCTCTATGAGGGACAGGGTAGAGAGTCTTCACGATATCAATTAGATATCCTTACTAGACGCTCAAAAGAGCGTGAATTGATAGATTTGATAGCTCAATATGAACCTAATGCCTTTATTATGGCATTTGAGCCCACACGTTTTAAGGGTGGTTATATTGAGGCAATCATGAAGAAACGTGCTAAAAGAAATTCATAATCAGTGATATAATAAATGGACTCAGGAGACAGTTATGATTACACAATTAGATAAAATTCAAACCATTACCCAAGCTATTACCGATAATATTAGCCAAGTAATTATTGGTAAAGAAGCTGTCATTGAAAAATTATTAATATGTTTATGTGCTAAGGGACATGTCTTAATTGAAGATGTACCAGGAATAGGGAAAACTACCTTGGTACATGCATTATCTAAAAGTTTAGATTTAGATTTCAAACGTATTCAATTTACAGTGGACCTCATGCCATCGGACATTACCGGCTTTAACATGTATCATCCTAAACATGGAGAGTTTATCTTCCAACAAGGAGCGATTATGTCAAATCTTATTTTAGCGGATGAAATTAATCGCTCATCACCTAAGACTCAATCAGCTCTATTAGAAGTCATGTCGGAACAACAAGTCAGTGTCGATGGCCAAACCTATGAAGTCCCTTCCCCATTTATGGTGTTGGCAACGCAAAACGCGATTGAATACTTAGGAACTTTTCCTTTGCCAGAAGCTCAACTTGATCGCTTTTTAATGAAGATTAAACTAGGCTATCCTAATTTAAGTGAAGAGAAACAAATCTTAGAATTAGATAGTCAAAAGGAAATTAAAGATAAGTTGACGACCATACTATCTAAGGATGATGTGTTATGGCTTCAAGAACAAGTGAATGATGTAGAGTGTCATGATTCAATTAAAAAATATATTGTAGAAATACTAGCAGCCACTAGAGAACATGACAAAATTACCGTAGGCGCAAGTCCTCGGGCAGGTCAAATGTTATTGAAAGCCTCAAAAGCTAAAGCTTTATTAAATGGACGTAACTATGTGGTAGTTGATGATGTGAAGTCATTAGTCATTGATGTGTTGGCTCATCGTATGAGTGCCCCTAGTGATGTTAATCTTTCATCTGAATTAACTAATATATTGAAAGCGATAGTCGCTCCTAAATGATTAAAGTAACAAGACAGTTTATCGGTTGGTGCATAGCTCTAGTCATCATTTTTTTGATGACTAATATTACTTATCGTGACTATCATCATGTCTTGTTGTTGTTTTGGTTAATGTTACCAATAGTCTCTTTAATTCTTTTATTTTGGAGTATTAAAAGTTTTGATGTAAATTATGAGATTGTAAATTCACCTATTGATCGAGGACAAGATGCAATGTGGCAGCTTGTGGTCAATAAAAATAATCCTTTATTAAGATTATTAATCAAGATAAAGGTGGATAAAAAAGAAGTTTTTAATATCAAAGATACAATTGTGAAGTCTACTGTCCATGCGGGTAAGGTAGTACCACCTTTAATGGAGGTTGAAATTATTAGTGAGTTTCGTTTATTTAGTTATACGATGAAACTTGATTCAAATAAAACTATCTTAGCCTTACCATTATTAGAGATACCAGTACTATTAGAGAAACACTTGAGTAATTTAATAGAGAGACATAGTAATAATTTGGCGAAAATTAGTTTTATGGAAGATGAATTCGATCATTTAGATGTCTTAAAGCCAAGAGAGTCTCTAAAGAGAGTTCATTGGAAACTCACATCACGCCATCAGCGTTTTATTGTGGCCAGAGATAAACCACCTGTGGTGCCCACATTAAAACTTGTGGTCTTATTGTTAGGTGATGATATGAATCAGCGCGATATGGTGTTAGATATTACAAGTGTAATAGCTTTTGAGTATCATCAAAAGGGTTATCATATTGAAATCAATAATGAGAAAATGACGACTATCTTATCTGTGCGTACAAAACTAGCACTCATGAATCAGACAACATCTTCTGTTAATTTTGACCAATTATCTTTGAGTAATGGTTTGTTAATTATTAGTGATCAAGTCAATGATGCTTTAATTAATTATTTAGAGTCTCTTAAGAATAATAAAGGTTACTTATCATTGATAGTCATGAGTGATCAAAAGCTACAAGCTATTGAATCGTTACCAAATATCCAAGTATTAAGGGTGAGTGATTATGTTTAAATTAGAATCCTTGAAAACCTTAATCATGACTTTATTGTATACGATTATCTTGAGTTTTAATATTCAATTGTTAATCGGAATCGATGTTCCTTTAATCATGAATCACTTGTTTACGATGATTTTAATGATAGTCTTTTTATATGTGTTTGTTTCATCAAGGAAGTTTGCGGTTGGGGTTGTTGTTTTAGTACTAATAGCTTTAATAACTCTTTATTGGAATGATTGGTTTACTAACAATACTGAGTTATTGTTGGATATTTATAAACCATTTAGATGGATGATTACTCGCAATGAACTAAAGAGTACAATGCCACATAACTTTTATGATGTCTTTGGGGTCTTAATATGTTATGTTGGGTTTATGGTTTTCTTTGGTTTACGAAGTAGTTTTATTTCCTTGCTCTGTTTATGGATTCCCTTATTCTTTGTGGATGGAGACAAAATTAATTCTCAATGGATCTTATTATTGTCATTAATTAGTATAGCCAGCATTAGTGGTCAAAAAAGAAATGTCTATCAACCTTCAATGATTGGTATCTCATTAGTTTTGGCATTAACATTGGGTTTATCTTCAATCTTTAGTGCGGATACCTTCTTTAATAATGATTTATCCCATTGGTTAAATGATCTTAAAATCTTTGAGAATCGAAACTTTGAAGGAGACTTTTCTTTAACATCAGTAGGTTTCAATGATGGTAATACTAGAATTGGTGGACCTTCTGTCTTAACAAATGAACCCTATATGGAAGTTGTTGGTCCAAAACACTCCTTTGCTTTAAGGGGTGCTATTTATGAACGGTTTGAAAATAATGTGTGGTATCAAACAAGCATGAGAGATGTGGAAGTGTTTGATAGTTTTAATCCCTCATTGATGCAACGTAGTGTCTATGGTTATGGCGCGAAAAGTAGTACAGGCATTCAAGATATGAACACCGATATCATTTATATCCAACCTATTGAAAGAACCTTTAGAACCGTGTTCACCGGGATAGCGCCTCGTATGATTGGACTAGGTGATGGTATACCACTCTTGGGTGATGAATCAGTCTTTAGGTATAACAATGCAGGTCAAGTGAGCACGACACAGTTAATTGGTAATAGGGGCTATACCCTATTGGATAGTGTGCCACGTCTTAAAAACAATGGACTTATCCAACTATCTACCATGGGTTTTCAAATGGAACAAGGTGATCCAATATTAGAATATGAAGAGATAGTCTTAGAACATGATCCTGATTTACATAGACTAATCTATCAAGATTTAAGAAATCATGAGAATAAGAGTCTTATTTTACAAATTGTTATTGAACACTTTAATCGAAATTATAAATATTCTCTCAATGTGCCTCACATTCCTTTTGATGAATCAGTAGTAGAATGGTTCTTAGAGAATAAGGTCGGATATTGTGTTTATTTTGGTTCCGCTCTTACTCTTTTATTACAAGATATTGGTATTGATGCCCGCTATGTGGAAGGTTTTGCGGTGCCAAGATCTCAAGATGGCACAAGAATTGTGACAACTAATACAGCTCATGCATGGACTGAAGTAAACTTTAGTGGACTAGGTTGGTTTCCTGTCGATGCGACATCGTCACAACATTTAGAACAATTAGAAAGTGGTAACGTGGACGGCCATTTAGTTGATGAGGAACCATTTGTACCTATTACTCCTGTGGAGCCTCCACCTCCAACAACAGACCCTATCACACCTCCTGTTGGTAATGATTCAAAGGATACTCCACTAACTATTCCTTGGTCTCAATTGTTATCAGTTGTAGGAAGTATCTTAATATTTGGTTGGTTTATTTTAAGAAGATTATCATTAATTAAGAAACGAGAAGATAAAGATTACTTATTGAGTCATTTTAAAGATCGAGGAAAAGATTTAGTAAGATATTTATGGAATGATATTTTAAGTATTAGTAAAAATGAGGTCAAGAGTCATGAGTCTTTGAAAGAGACGATGGCTACATTAAATATTGAAAATCAAGAAGTGTTAGCGATTTTGGAGAAAGCTATCTATTCTCATCAACTGATTAGTGAACAAGAGGCGACTAGAGTATTTGAATTTATAAATAAAAAGAGTAACCAACTTTATGAAAATAAGTCATGGTTTGTGAAGAGTTATTATCGCTGGTTTGTGACATGTAACTGGGTTGTATTATGATTTGAACAATAAGAAGGAGTAAGCTTATGAAAGAGTATGAACATCAAGATTTATTCGTTATTTGGAAACCAGAACTCTGTGAACATGCGAAGGTATGTTGGCAGACATTACCATTGGTCTATCGTCCGAAAGAAAGACCATGGATTCGTCCGGAGTTTGCGACTAAGGAAGAATTAATTGATCAAATTAATAAGTGTCCATCAGGAGCTTTAAGCTATCGTTTAAAGGAGGATTCACAATGAAAGTGAAACACATTTCCCAAGATAATAAGGGTGCTTTTATCGCATATATAGATGATCAACAGGCAGGTATGATGACCTATAGTGTCGCTGGTGAAGATAAAATCATTGCTGACCATACTGAGGTAGAGGATAATTTTCGTATGCGTGGAGTAGGGGAAGAACTCTTTAAGGCTCTTATTGAACATGTAAAGACTAACAATATAAAGGTCATTCCAATATGTCCTTTTGTTAAGAGTCGTTTTGAGAAAGACGAGAGTTTGGCCATTTGGTTGATTAAGAAAGTAAAATCCACTTTAGTTGACAAGAAATAATAACGTCAGTAAGTTCAGTATTTAAAGGACTT
>JAAZEF010000019.1 GCA_012512455.1 Erysipelothrix sp. | reverse complement strand
TTCCAATGATCTTCTTAATGTGATGATGTCTAACTTTATGTTTATTATAGATGGTTTAGAAGATTTAGATGATTGGGAATAATTAAAAAGTAAAATTAAGACTAACTGATTAAAGATGTGGTAATCTGTTTTTAAGATGGAGTAATAGAAAAGGAGATTATTATTATGGTTGGTGTGGAGATTGATTTTGTTGTTAAGAATTGTTTAGAGGCACTTGAAGTCTATGACAAAATATTTGGGGTGGAACGGATTGAAGTATCTGATTTACCACAGGGAGAGAATGAAGTAGTATTTACATTACATGGTGTGAGGTTTCATATGTTGGATGAGAATCCAAAATTTAACTTGTTTGCCCCGACACCAGAACATCGTAATACCATGTGGTTTAATGTAATGGTAGAGGATATTAATGAGACCTATCAAAGAGCGATGGATGAAAACTTTGTTGAGATTCAACCAGTGACTGAACTTACTGATTATGGTGTGAGTAATGCGGTTATGGTTGATCCTTTTGGCTATGTTTGGATGTTACATCAGTTACATAAAGTAGTAAGTCATGAGGATAGAATAAAGTTATGGGAAGAACAGAAGAAAAATAATTAAATTTGTGCTATACTTAGCTTGTATGAAATCGCAGAGAAGAGCCGTTGATAAATGGTGGTTATCAATGGCTTTTCTCTTTGTCTAATTGAGGGAATAATTTTTATAGAACATACTCAGAGATTGTTCTATTTATTTGTTTGATATCGACACTTCCTCTGAATTCAAATCGAACTTTGCCTAAGCCGCTGAACCAAAGGTCAAGTTCGGCGTCTAAATCGAAGGTTCCTGCTGTTTCGACAGAATAGGCGACTATCTTTGAATAGGGTAAAGAAGTATAATCAATTTTTTTACCGGTTATTCCTTGAACGTTAACAGCAATTGCTCTTTTTGTAGTGAAAACTACAAAATCTCGCATTCCTTTGTAGGCTGAGATAATTTCTTCGTTTTCAATAATTAAATCATTGACTGCTCCTTCAACTTTTGAGATTGGTACGTTGGTTAATTTCATGTATGACGCATTTGAAAAATCTATCATTTGATTTCCTCCTAGTTATGAAACTACCTATATAATATTACAAATATTGAATAATAGCATCAGTTTAAGAATATAAAATAGAAAACTATTTATAAAGATTAAGATTATTACAATAATAAACTTGTTAGTAGAACCCATTTATTACTTAATACACTAGGTATCTCGTATGGTTTGAGATAATTCTATTACCTTTAAATTAAAAGAAGAGTCAATGATAATCCGTATTTTATCAATGACTCTTCTTTTTATATCATTCGCTCGGGCACCTAATTTGGTATTGCATATATAGTATAGTTGTCATGTTAACCAAAGTCAAGCAATATAACTTATAGTTTTAATTTTTTATTCATAGAGTGTAGAGTGTGCTATAATGAAATCACAAAAAAGGAGGTAGACTTATGAAATTGATTCTTACGATTGTATCGAATGATGATAGTTCGAGTGTCTCTTCTGCACTGACAAAAGAAGATTATCAAGTGACGCGTTTGGCGACGACAGGTGGCTTTCTGAGGGCTGGTAATACTACGTTGATTGTGGGTACTGAGGATGATCGAGTGGATCGTGCGATTGAACTTATTGGTCAAGAGAGTAAGAAGCGTACTGAGATTGTTCCTTCGACAACGTCATATGATATTGGTCGTCATGCGAGCTTCCCTGTTGAGGTTGAAGTTGGTGGCGCGACTATTTTTGTTTTAGATGTTGAACAATTTATTAAACTATAAGTGAATATTTAAAAAAGAAAGGATGTGCACACACCTTTTCTTTTGTGTGCATGAGAGGATTGTGTAATGTATTTATTTGATGAGTTGAAACAAAAACTAGAGGGTAAGAGAGTTCGATTGGTCTTTCCTGAGGGTAAGGACATTAGAGTTTTAGCGGCTTGTGTTGATTTGGCCAAGGAGAGTCATATTAAACCACTTGTATTGGGTGATAGAGTTGAGTTACAGAAATTAGCGGATGAGAATAACTTGTCTATTGGTAACTTGGATATTCTTGATCAGAGTGAGTATGATGGATTTGATGAGATGGTTGCGGCTTTTGTTGAGCGTCGTAAGGGTAAGACGACACAAGAGGATGCGATTGAATTATTGAAGACAGATAATAATTATTTTGGTACGATGTTGGTTTATCTTGATGAGGCGGATGGTTTAATTTCTGGTGCTATTAGTAGTACTGGTGATACGATTCGTCCTGCGTTACAAATTATTAAGATGAAGCCTGGTTTGCGTCGTACGAGTGGTATCTTTATTTTAGTTAAAGATGATGAGCGTTTGTTCTTCTCAGATTGTGCGATTAATATTATGCCAACGGCTGAGGAAATTGCTGAGAATGCGAAGGTTTCTTCTGTTACTGCGAAACAATTTGGTGTTGAGCCTATTATTGGATTGTTATCGTTCTCAACTTATGGTTCTGCGAAGTCAGAGGAGACGGAGAAGGTTATTGAAGCTCTTAGAATTGCGAAGGAAAAATATCCTGAGTTGAAGATTGATGGCGAGTTACAGTTTGATGCGGCTTATGTTGAGTCTGTTGGCCAGAGTAAGGCTAAGGGATCAGATGTGGCTGGTCATGTGAATACGTTTATATTCCCAAGTTTGGATGCGGGTAATATTGGTTATAAGATTGCTCAAAGACTTGGTGGTTATGAAGCTATTGGACCAGTGTTACAAGGTCTTAATAAACCAGTAAATGACTTGTCTCGTGGTTGTAACCAACAAGATGTTTATAACCTAGCGCTCATTACTGGGGTTCAAGTATTAGATAGTTAGATAGAGAAGGTTACTCAACTGAGTAGCCTTTTTACTTAAATTTAGTTAAAAAGAGTAAAAAAAGCATTAAAAAGCACAAAATATGCAATTATTTTTAATAAAGGTATTGCTAAAACAATTGTTTATGATATATTTATAGAGGAGTCATCGAATAATGGTTGACACCCCTGTGATAGGCAGACGTTAGATATTTGATACTTCTTATTTGTAAGGGCGAAACAGATAAGGAATGTACTCTCAGAACCTATTTAGGAGGCAGAAAAAAAGGCTTAAGTGCCTTTTTTTCTATATGTGAGTAAGGGGACAATATACAGAACAATTATTTGAACGATATCAGTCATGTTTCCTGTAATTCTTGTCAAATAATAAATATAGTAATATAATAAAGCTAGAAATAATGAAAGGAGGATTAAATGCCAAACATTTTATTGACACGCATTGATAATCGTTTAGTTC
>JAAZEF010000018.1 GCA_012512455.1 Erysipelothrix sp. | reverse complement strand
GAGGTTTGTCGATGACGTGTCACATTTAGAAGACCTGCTTCAGAGAAATCTAAAATATCATCTAAACCTTCTCCACTTTGAGCTTTCTCTATAATCAATTGAGACTGTTCGATTAAGGCTCTTAGTTGGGCTTTATCTAATATCATTTGAGCATAGTGACGTGTATTAACAAATGCGACCGCATTTCTTGTGAGGGCCAAAAGATAGTCAATGCCACCAACAGCTTCTAATTGTTGGTTCGCATTCAATTGTGTCCCGACAGTATTTAGATCTATGATTTGATTTTGATAGGAACAATCTAACATAGCTTGGAAAATCTTTTGATGAGACACCACAAAGAAGTCTTTGGGTAACAAAGACATTTCTATCGCTACCGTCATCGCTTGGGGATAGACTAATAGGGCACCTAATAATGCTTCTTCAGCTTGTTTACTATGAGGTAATTCACGGATGGTCATGTCAGTTTTTCTCGATGAGTCTTACGGACACAATGCCTTCGACCTCTTTATATAATTCGATAGGAATACGATTCATCCCTAAAGTATTAAGCGCATGTTCTAGTTTCATTTTACGTTTATCTAATTTAATATTAAACTTTTTGTCCATTTCATCAATGATTTGTTTTGTTGAAACTGAACCAAACACTCGTCCTTCTTCACCTGTTTTGACCGGTATTTCTAGAACAATGTCTTTAAGTTGTGCTTGAAGCTTTAAAGCTTCTTCTCTCATCTTAGCTTCTTTTTGTTTCTTAGTTTCCTTTTGTTGTTGTAGTTGATTCATTGATTGCTTATTGACATCAACCGCTAAACCTTTGGGTATTAAAAAGTTACGAGCATAGCCATCGGCTGCTTCGACAATCTCACCTTTTTTACCATAGTTTTTAACATCTTGTAATAAAATAACTTTCATATTTTATGCCTCCATCTGTTCTCTTTTTAATATTATTTCTTCTAATTCTTGTGTCATTGCGGCTACAGAAGTGTTTTCCTTTTGGACTGCTGCCATGGAGAAGTGACCACCGCCACCCATATCCTCCATAATGACTTGGACGTTTATATTTCCTTTAGATCGAGCAGATATTCCCACTCGATCATCATTTAAGGGTGATATCACAAAGGATGCTTCGACCCCTTGTATCTTCAATAAGTTATTGGCTACTTGAGAAATCATTGCTCGTGATAAGACTTGATCTTCATAGGGAGCCACTATATAGTTACCTACTTTACGCGCTCTATTTAAGACGTCTGTTCTTAAGTCAAACTCACCAAAATCTTCTTTTAATAAGTTGTCTGCTTCAGCAGGGTCTGCTCCTAAGCTTCTTAAGTGAGCCGCGGTTTCAAAAGTACGTGAACCTGTTCTTTGGCTAAAGTGATTGGTATCAATTAGAATACCTGTAAACATGATAGTTGCCTCAATGTCAGTGAGTTCTATCTGTGATGATTGATAGACAAAGAATTCAGCGACCATCTCTGATGTAGATGAACTTGAGGTTTCAATATAAGCAAAGATAGGATTGAATTCAAAGTCTTGAGTGCGACGATGATGGTCAATAATCGCAATCTTACTTGCCTTTTCGATCACCCTTGACGCATTGGTTTGTGATTTATTATGGTGATCGACTAGAATCACTAATGTATCTTGTTTCAATTCACTTAAGGCTCTATCTTCATCTATTAGTGTATGAAGTGAACTTAAATCATCTTGATATAATTCTATCGCTTGATTTAACTTCTTCTCTATTCCACCACTATAAGTTACGATGGAGACAGGTTTCTTTAAATTTTGAACTATTCGTGAAATACCTATGGCTGCTCCAAAACAGTCGAAGTCCATGGTCTTATGACCGACAATAATCACATTGTTAGCTCTGATAATGAGTTCACGTAGGGTTTGTGATAAGACACGTACTCTTACTTTTGAACCTTTTTCTTGAGCTTCACTGCCACCACCATAGTAACGAATATCTTCGCCATCTACCTTAACGGCGACTTGGTCACCACCACGACCTTGTGATAATTCTAAAGCACGATTGGACATTTCGTCTAGTTTAATTAAATCGTCTGTTCCTAAGGCAAAGGCCATGGATAGGGTAATACTTAAATCATATTTGTTTGAGTTGCGTCGTATTTGACCTAAGATTGAGAATCCTTCTGCTTGTAGCTTATTAAAAATCTTTTCGCTTAAAACGAGCAGGAAACGATCACTTCTAATTCTTCTTAAATAGATACCATTTTCTTTGGCCCAATTAACGACTGGTTGTCTTAATTGTAAATCGATAGTTGCGATTTTTTGTTCATCTTCATAGGCAGTCTCTTCTTCATAGTTATCAAAGTGAATGAGACCTAAGACAATCTTATTGTCATGATATGAAGTGGAGACATTTCTTAGCTCAGTGATATCCTTAAAGAATAACATCTGACCTTCAGTTGATCGTTTGACACGATAATATCTATCTTCTAATGTCACATAGACGACATCTGATTTATTACGTAATAATGGATGTAATTCGTTGAGCCAGGTGGTCAATTTTTCACCGACATACTCTAGTTGTTTATCACTAAAGAGCTCATTGAGCCAAGTGATTTCAAAGTTCTTATTAAAGGCGACTAAACCAATACCACCGTAGACAAAGCCATCGGCAGCTTCTTTACCTAAGACACGTTGGATGGATAGGGTGCGACTTTTGAGTTGTTGATAGAATAAGATGAATGAAGATAGTAAAAAGATACCATTAAGAATTAATAGCACAACAAATATTAAGTTTAATAGGGAATCAAAATAGACAAAACTCAAGATTATTAACAGTAATTCCACACCAAAGAAGATGAGTATGGATCTTCTAAATTGTTCCAATTGTTTAAACATAAGCTCTCCTCTTTTTAGTCAATCTATTGTCTTATTTTATCATGGATACCATTTATTGGCGAGTGCTATAAAGTTGATAGGCCATCGCAGCAGTGATTAAATAGAGTAGATAAATAAATAATGAGATAGTGATTAATAAGACTTCAATCTTTCTTAATAAAATATAAACAACAATCAACACTATTAAACTAATAAAGACCCACAGTTTTTCTTTACTGGATTGAGGATATTGCCACCATTTGACTCGTAGTATAGGTTTCATTCTTAAATAGGCAAATAAGATAAGAGCGATCATATAGATGACCACTGCTTCTAAGTATGAACCAGCTAAAATCACGACATAGTATGTTATTAAGGCACTTTCCATTGATAAAAAGGGCAGCACATTAATTAATGAGACCAATTCAGCTTGTAAATCCATGCCAAAAAAGGAACCAAAAATAAAGATAGTCACAATATTGATGATTAACAATAAAAAGGTAGACCCGATAATTAATTGAAGATTACATTTACCTTCTTGGACCATTTGACCAAAGAAGACACCGACTAAACCATACATAGCGACAAATAAGAGCTGTGGTAATGGTGATAACATGAAGATGGTCAATATGGCCGCAACATACATTGCGATGGACCAACCTCTGGTGTTTCTTGCGCTATAAACTACAAATACTAAGGGGTAGACAAAAGGAGCAAAGTTAGTGAACACTTGGCCAAATAAGTTATTGAATAGCTGTAAGATTGCTAAAAGGGCTATCAACACAGCTGCTAGTGTGATGTGGGAAACTCTTTTACCCATAGGACTCCTTTTTTACATAAAAAGCCGCAGACGCGGCTTTGGATTACTCTTTTACGTAAGGAATTAAAGCCATTTCGCGTGCGCGTTTGATTGCGACAGCGAGTGGTCTTTGATATTTAGCTTTTGTTCCAGTGACACGACGTGGAATAATTTTTCCATTAGCACTGATAAAACGTTCTAGAAGCTCTGTATCCTTATAGTCAATATATGAAACTTTGTTTTTAGTGAAGTAACATACTTTTCTTCTTGTATTACGTTGTTTTCTAAAT
>JAAZEF010000017.1 GCA_012512455.1 Erysipelothrix sp. | reverse complement strand
TAAGATTTGATTTTGAAGACGTAATTATTGAGTGCTTAACTGAACAAGACTACTATGAGATATCAATAGATCATTTACGAAGCAATTTAGATTTTGCGTTAGAAATAGAGAAGGGGAACTATCCTGATCGTTAATAATAAAATAGGAAATCATCATTTAGTGATGTCGCTATTTTTTACAACTTCATCAAGAGAGATTTTACCTGTGGTTTCTTTAACTTCTTGTATACTTTTCTTTCGTAATAGATTGATAGTTTCTTGGTCTAGATCGCTTATGGTTGCGATGATGTGATTAAGCATGTTAATCTCAACTGATTGTTTAAAAAGAGTTTTGCTAATTCTATCTTCTAAAAGTGAAAACTTTGAATCTAAAGTTTTATCCAATATGTCATTGATATATGCATTATTGCTACTATTCAAATAACTTACATAAAATAGGATTGCCTTTTCAATGAAATCGTTACGTGATTTCACATTTGCAAGTTTAAGATTGTCGTCACACATTTTTATTGTTTTTGGAAGCAACATTGTACCAGTTTTAATTTTTTTCATATTCAATCCTTTCTAAATATCTTGTGAAGCCTCTCAAAATCCTAATATATTTGAATTAGGTTTTAAGCTGTATGCTATACTATAAAAGAGTTGTAAAACAGTACAAACTAAATTATAGGAGGGTTTTAATGAGTACAAGTTTAAATCAGAGGCTATTTAATGCTGCAGATGCATTGCGAAGCAAAATGGATGCATCCGAATATAAAGATTATCTGTTAGGTTTGGTATTTTATAAGTATTTATCGGATCAGTTGTTACAAACAGTTGTAGAACAAGCAGGTGAGTCTTTAAAGGATTATGACACACTTGAAAAACAAGAGGAATTATACAGAGCTTTCTTAAAAGATGAGTCTTCTAAAGATGATCTAATTCAAACACTTAAAGATGTTATTAGCTATGATATAGAACCAGACTATTTATTTCATCATTTAGCAAAACAAGCCAAACAAGGAACTTTTCAGTTAAATGCTTTACACAAAGGATTCATTTATCTCACAACAAACTTTGAACAATTTGAAGGGTTGTTTGATGATATAGATTTAACATCACGTAAGTTAGGTCAAGATGATCAACAACGAAATATAACAATAACCGAAGTCATCAAACAATTAGATGAAATAGATGTCTTAAGTCATGATGGGGATGTTGTAGGTGATGCCTATGAATACTTAATTAGTGAATTTGCATCAAGCGCAGGGAAAAAAGCAGGAGAGTTTTACACTCCGAAAATGGTTTCTAAAATGATGGCTCGTATTGTAACATTAGGAGAAGAAGATCGTAAGATCTTTAGTGTCTACGATGCGGCAATGGGATCAGGATCATTAATGTTAAATGTTAAAGATTATATTAAAGATACACGAAACATTAAATATCATGGACAAGAGTTAAACACTACGACATACAACTTAGCACGTATGAACTTAATTCTTCATGGCGTGGATGATGAAAATATGAACCTAAATAATGGAGATACACTAAACAAGGACTGGCCAACAGATGAGCCTTATGTTTTTGATAGTGTTCTAATGAACCCGCCTTACTCTGCAAAGTGGTCATCAGATGACTCCTTTATGGAAGATTCAAGATTTATGAGATATGGAAGATTGGCACCTAAATCAAAAGCAGATTTCGCGTTCTTACTCCATGGTTTTTATCACTTAAAAGATACAGGGACTATGGCAATTGTTCTACCCCACGGAATTCTCTTTAGAGGTGGAGCAGAAGGAGCAATAAGACAAAAATTACTCGAAGATGGAAGCATATACGCAGTTATCGGCATGCCATCAAACTTATTCTTTGGAACATCAATCCCAACAACCGTCGTTATACTAAAGAAAAATAGAACGGATAGAGATGTACTCTTTATTGATGCGAGTAACGACTTTGAGAAGGAAAGAAATCAGAATAAATTAACTGAAAAGCATTTAGACAAAATTATAGAAGCATATACTGATAGAGATTTTAAAGATAAATATTCTTACTTAGCATCATTTGATGAAATCAAGGAAAATGAATTTAACCTAAACATCCCAAGATATGTTGATACCTTCGAAGAAGAAGAACCTGTGGACATGGATCATGTCGGAGCAGAAATTAAAGAAATAAGAGAAGAACAAAAACAACTACAAAAAGAACTTTATGACACAATCTCTGAACTCACTTATTCAAAAGAAGATGAAGACTGGATCAAAGGAGCCCTTGAGGTGTTTAAGTATGAAGACTAAAAGAAAAACACCTGATATTAGGTTTAGAGGATTTACTGATGAGTGGGAACAGTGTAAGTT
>JAAZEF010000016.1 GCA_012512455.1 Erysipelothrix sp. | reverse complement strand
TTAAGAAACAAGGGAAACTATAAAGTGACTACATATAAGCATGAAGGACATGTCGAAGATATACGAGATGCTGCTGCTTATTATCGCGCAAGTATGAATTTATTAGATGACAATATTTTTAAAGAATTATTCTTTGAAGGGGGATCTGTTTTCACAAGATCAAAAGATGAGCCGCCTACGTTTTATACCGAGGATTCGAAAGTAGAAAACTCTTTAGTTGCTAATGGCTGTATTATTGAAGGAGAAGTATCGAACTCCATTATATTTAGAGGAGTAAAGATTGAAAAAGGCGCCGTTGTTAAAGATTCAATTGTTATGCAAAAATCTATTATTAAAAAAGATGCTTATGTCGTTAAATCAATCTTAGATAAACATACGACAATATGTGATGCGGTCGCAATTGTTGGTACAAAATCTAATCCGCATATTGTTGCAAAGAATGTTATAATCAGAAAGGCGAAATAATATGAAAATACTATATGTTGCATCTGAAGCTGCCCCGTTTATTAAAACAGGTGGCTTAGCAGACGTCGCTGGTTCACTTCCTAAGGCAATTAAGGAATTAGGTCATGATATTAGAGTAGTCCTACCTTTACACAGTACAATTAAACAAGAATATAAAGATAAAATGAAAAAGGTACATGAGTATTATGTTGATTTGAATTGGAGAAGGCAATATGTTGGGGTTATGGAGTTAGTACATGATGGAGTAACCTTCTATTTTTTAGATAATGAATACTATTTTGATCGAGCAAAAGTTTATGGTGAGATGGATGATGGAGAAAGATATGCTTATTTCTCTAAGGCTGTTACTATACTTCCAAAGGAAATTAAATTTAAACCTAAAGTTATCCATACTAATGATTGGCATACGGCTTTAGTAAACTTATTCATTTATGAGTTTAATAAAGGTGATTCATATTATGACAATATTAAAACAATTTTCACAATTCATAACTTAAAATATCAAGGAGTCTTTCCACCTTCAGTTTTAGGTGAAGTAATGGGAGTCTCTAATGAATATTTCAACGACAGCAGCATTAAATTTTTTGATAATATAAATTTCATGAAAGCTGGAATTGTATATTCAGATGTCATTACAACAGTTTCCCAGTCATATGCTGATGAAATAAAATATGGTTTCTTTGGTGAAGGCTTAGAAGGAATTCTTGCATATCATAGCCAAAAATTGGTAGGAATTGTCAATGGGATCGATTATGAAGTGTGGAACCCAAAAATCGACACTCGTATAGCTTATAACTATGATGAAAAATCATTAAAAACAAAGTTAAGAAACAAAAAAGCTATTCAAAATAAATTTGATTTACCAGATAATAAAAAGGTTCCATTGATCGCAATGATTTCTAGGTTCTCTGATATGAAGGGTTTAGACCTGGTTGCGCATATTATGGATGAATTATTACAAGAAGATATCCAATTTGTAGTTTTAGGTACTGGTGAGGCTGAGTTTGAAAATATGTTTAAACATTTCGAATGGAAGTATCCTGATAAGGTAGCCGCAAATATTTATTTTAGTGAAGATGATGCGCATCTTATCTATGCTGGCGCTGATATATTTTTAATGCCATCAATGATTGAACCATGTGGCTTATCACAGCTTATTTCGTTAAAATATGGTACAATTCCTGTTGTTAGAGAAGTTGGTGGACTAAAAGATACGATTATACCTTACAACCAATATACACATGAAGGTAATGGATTTTCTTTTAGAAATTATAATGCCCATGAATTGTTATATCAAATTAAAGAAGCATTAAATATTTATACCACCGATGAAAAAGCATGGGAGAGTATGATGGTAAGGGCAATGAAGGCAGATCATAGCTGGAAAGCTTCTTCCAAAGAATACTTAAAGATATATAAATAAAGGAGTAGTTATGGTAGAAAATGATACGCAGATTTTTAAGCAAGAACTAGTTGAAACTATAAATAAGATTTCAAAAATGAGTCTTTCTGAAGTTAAGGCTAGTGATGTATATAGAGCAATAGGAGTAATTCTTCAAGATCACATAGGGGAAGACTGGACCAATACACACGTTAAACAACAAGATAAAGATGTAAAACGGATGTATTATATCTCAATGGAATTTTTAACGGGAAAATTTACAGAAAAAAATCTTCAATACTTAGATTTATATAGAGTAACAAAAGAAGCAGTTGAAGAATTAGGTTTTTCATTTGAAGAAGTATTAGCAGTAGAGAATGAACCAGGACTTGGCAATGGTGGTCTAGGTAGACTTGCGGCAGCATTTTTAGATTCTTTAGCATCATTAAGACTTCCAGGTCATGGGTATGGTCTACGTTATGAAAAAGGACTATTTAAACAATCAATTGAAGATGGTAGACAAGTAGAATCACCAGATTCATGGTTAAGTGAAATTGACATTTGGCAGTATAAACGTGAGGACGCAATTTATGAAGTTAAATTGGGTGGAACAATAGAAACCGCTAATAACAATGGAAAGCTTGAATTTAAGCATGTTGACTATGATTCAATTAAAGCAGAAGCTTATGATATCCCAATATTGGGCTATCGTAATGGAGTTATAAATAATTTGAGATTATGGAAATCTTCAAGTTATGAAGATATTAACTTAGAAGAATTTTCAAAGGGTAATTTAAGAGGTGCTTATGAAAGCATTAACCGTGCTGATTCAATTACCCAATTTTTGTATCCAGATGACACAAATTATGAAGGAAAAAAATTAAGACTAGAACAAGAATATTTTTTGGTATCAGCTAGTGTTCAAGACATTATGCGTAAATTTAAAAAGAAGGGTCTTAGTTTTGATGAAATGTCAGATCATATTGCAATTCATACAAATGACACTCATCCTGCG
>JAAZEF010000001.1 GCA_012512455.1 Erysipelothrix sp. | reverse complement strand
GGAAAGGGACTACGAATGGCTTTGTACCTGCCGGGCATTGTACTAATGGAACAGGTCAGAATGTTAGAAACAGTAGTAATAATGTAATTGGTGTGACCACAACACATTCTACAAGTACAGATTCATCATTTGTTGAAATGAGAAACGGTTATACAATGGATCAATTCTCTGTTTCTTCATTTGGCAATATGTTATTTTATAGTACCGTAAATTCTTCTTACGCAGTTGTTGGAGCAGATGTTATTATATATTCAAGAAATGGTGTTCACGCAGGCACAATAACGTCACTCACATATTATGTATCATATTCTAGTGGTGGATATACGTACAGTGTAAATAATACTATAAGAATAAATGCTGGTATTCCCGGAGGAACCAGTGGAGCTGCTGCAATAGTTATGGGAATGTTTGATGCTCATGCTGTAGTCGGAATTGCAATATCTAGTAATGGATCGGGCTCTTCTATATCGAAGTCAAGTTTAATTAACAGTGCATTAGGTATTACAAGTGCACCATAGGACCTTTATAATATGTTTGATTTTGCTAATTCTAATAACCAGTTGTAAGCCAATGAATGAGAATCAATCGCAAATAAACTTGGAGGACTATCTCTTTGATCAAGAGGTCATTTCCATTCAAGAGACAACTGAAAAGATATGGATTGAAGTTGACGGTGTAGAGTATGAAGATAATGTCCATTTCCTATATTACACTGTGGTTAACGAAACTGATAAACAGTTTTCTATGAGTTCAATCATTTGGTTGCATAAATTGAAAGAAGAAAAATGGTATGAACAAAAGTTCAAATGCGACTTCCCTGCCATTAAAAAAATTGTAGAACCAAACTCTAGGAATCAATTCTCGTTTATCATAGATTGTCAATTGCCGAAGCTCAATACTCCGGATCTCGAAATTGAAGAAAGTTTAGAAGGAGAGTATCGAATATTGATACAACTTGATGATTTATCTGTTATTGTATCTGATCTGTTTGTTATTAAATAATGAAGAAGTGAGGCTTTAAAACTAAAGAGGACTGAATATTAAATTTAAGGAATTTGGCTATTTACTGTGAATTCAATTTAAGGTTTTATATAAAGAGCTTTTGATTGTCATAGTATTGTCTCTAGACTAGTAATATTTCTTTGATTTTTGTGGTAATCTCAAATAACTTGGGGTTTGACGACAATCTGGCTATCAATTAAGTTGTGGTCGTAAAGACCCCAGGGATATGGATAGGGATCACTTATTTTGAGATGAGTGATCCTTTTTCTTTTTGGGATAAAGGGAAAAAGTCGCATCATCATTAAGTACATATAAACATCGATTTCTAAATCTATTCCAATGGGTAAATCCATTACTGTTTCTTTTAATCGTTTTGATGGTTTTGTTTCGATTCTCTATGAGGGCATTATTCACTCTAACCATTCTGCCATCAATGGGTACTTGAATAAAGGAATGAAGAATCTCTTTTTTCCAATTAGCTAATGTGTCTGAAAACTTATTCATGACTTTAAGGTTACTATTCTTAAACAGTTGAATGAGTTGTGTTAATTGGTCTTTAGTAGGTTGCTCGCTCTGGTAAAATTGATAAAGGGCTTGTTTCAATTGATAGGCTTCTCTCAAAGGTTTGGACGCTTTTAACATGACTTGTAAGAGGTCATAAAAATTCATATAACGATTGAGTTTTCGATTAAACTTTTTAGGAACATTGATGTCTAGATTTTCATAGTCAGGTGTTTTGAAGAGCAACCAATTAAATTTCTTAAATACATAGTATTGCTGGTCATTAAGATACCACTGTTCTTTTTCTGCCGGTGAGGCATTGGGGTCGGGCTTATCTTTTTGATTCTTAACTTGATTCATCGCATCGACGCGAACGCGATTCATCGCTCGACTAAATTCTTGAAGCACATGAAACTTGTCAACGGCACAAAGTGCTTTAGGAAAATAACTCTTGGTTATTTGACGGTAGGTCTCCCACATATCGATTGAAACAATTTTGACCTCTAAGCGCTTATTTCGATCGATTTGACTGAGATAACGAATCAAATCTTCTTTTCTTCTTGAAGGCAGTAAATCAATGACTCTGTGCGAAATATAATCCAAAAGAACACAGACGTACTGACTATTTTTGGATTTAAAAGCATAGACTTCATCAATACAAAGGATACTTGATAGGGGACCTGGTTCAATGTGAACATATTGGTCAAAATAGTTTGAGACCGTCGTGACGGATAAATGATGTCGCTTCGCCACTGAGCTAAAGGTTTCTGTTTCAGATTTGAGATCTTTTAGGACATTGAACACAGTAGCTAAAGAAGTTCTCATCCCTTCAAGTGTAAAGGGATTATGTTCATAGAAAGTCTTTTGGCAAAGAGGACACTGATATCTTCGAGCGCGATACTCAATCTGACACGCCATGGTGTGAAGAATTGAATGATTGATTCGCTTGAGGGTGTAGCCCTTAATCTTAGTGGTTTCGTACAGACAGACGGGACATGGGTGTGTTTTGACGACCAGTTTTAGGGCCACCACCACCCGATTGTCTTGATGTCTAATATGGAAGGATTCGATATCATGACTGTTTAAGTTGAATAATTTTAAAATGAAATCATGATTAAAACTCGCAACGCTTAAATCATTCATTGGTGGATCCCTAGATTAGGCTTTAATTGTAAATGTCGCATCATAAACCATCCTTTCCTTATTGGTTGAACACAAAATACCAATAAGAAGCAGGACAAATCAAAAAGCTGTGTTTCTTGAAAACAACTGACAGAGATTCTCATAGGTCCATGATGATGGAAGATTCAATCGATTTTGATAGTATTGAACAAGAGATTTATCTAACTCACTCTTTTCAGGATCCTCTATCAACAAAACAAACACACCAAAAAGATGGGTGTTGTAAGGAATCATCGGCTCACACAAAAGCGCATGGGTTTTACCACAAGTCTGACATTCAATTCGAGTGATTTCAAAGATGATTTTACGATCGTTAACCCTCAATGATCGTGGGTAATAATCGTGATAGTTAAAATGAGATTTTTGACAATACGGACAGACGAGTTGACTCAAATCAATCGAATGCATGATTGTTTCATATCTTTTTGTGGTGAACCTCTTGATTGTTTGGCTTGTTTTTATTATTATCAAGTTGTCGGTAGACACTGAGATAGGATGGTCGCAAACTAGTGCCTATCTCTTTTATTTTGGGTTGGTTGTGTCTTATGCCTCCTGTTGAATTAAGTATACAAGAAAATGAAAAGAAATCGTTATCAAACGTTCGTTTTGAATTGGTACGTAGCTCATCGCCTAACGATGACTCTATAAGACAATTGATAAGAGCAGAAGAAAAAAAGCCTCCTTAGATTTGATAAAGAAAAAGGCTCAGGACAGTCGCTCAAGCCGCTAGGCTATCTCTCTCTGGAAAGGTAAACATGTCCCTGTTCTCATCCCGTCGGTCGTGTGTTTAGATAACAAGATTCTAAGGAGCTATCAAGGGTAAAATGAACGCTACGCGCCCTTGACAACTCTTTAGAATCTTGTTTTAAATCAGTGTATCGACCGACGGAAAGAGAACAGGACTTAAGCGATATCATATGAACAATATAAAAACCGTTGGTTTGATGAGTTGCGTATGCATGACAACCCAGAGAATGGTTTAAAAAACAATCTGTTGACTGTTAGAACATACAGCGACACACAAATAGTTATTTCACAGTAGCTCAGTAATAGCGATGCAAGCGTTTCTTTTTAATTAATGGATTCACCCCATTTTAATGGATAGGCTATTGATTCCATTAAAACATCTGTACCCCCAACTTCTTGAAAGCCTACCCCACACCCCACAGTAAATCAAAAACTCAACAAAAGAAAATAGCCCATGACTCTTATAGAGGAGTTGTGGGCTTATTTGTGCTTTTATAAATATAATAATATTCTGATAACTATTGTTTTTATCAACCAAACGGTTTATAATATCATTAACGTATCCTTGGAGGTGCTGTATGACAACGGCAGAAATGATTAAAGAACTATGTGAACAAATGAACATAAGCGTTTCAGAACTTGCCAGACGTATTGGACAGACACCACAGAATTTCAGTAAGAAATTAAAACGTGAAACCGTGTCCTTGGATGAATTAAAAGCTATAGCCGATGTATTGGATATTAAGTTTGTACAGGCATTTATTTTACCTGATGGCAATGAAATAAAGACAAGTAATAAGTAAAAGAGGTGGTTATTATGATGATTAGTCCAGAAAGTTATTACGAAGAGTGTCTTAAAGGGAAAACTAAAGAACAAATAATGACCGCTATCCGGGGACTTAAGCAAGAAATAGGACGTCTAAAAAATTCAATGGAAAACCCGCATGCTGGCATTAAAACTGTTATGCATCCAAGTGAAGATACTCGCCTACACTGGAGTCGTGAATACTTGGAAAACGCCAAACAAGCCTATGCTGAAGCTGGTGGTACGTATACCTTATCAAATTCAGAAAAAAAGGCAGCTGACTTTGATGCAAATATGGATGCCATCTGCAAGATAACCTTTAGCATTGGAGGTTACTTTGGTGGTCACCAGAACTATATTGTAAAACTAACAGGCGAATTGAAAGCCTATACAAAGTTATGGGAGGATGAAGAACCTCTCTCATTATGGGATGATGATAACCTGGAGCCATATACAAAGGATACTTTTATAGCTGCACTTAAAGATCTTCATATCGGTGAGTGGCGTAGGCGATATTCAACTAAGTGTTTCGGATACATGGTTCTTGATGGAACTCAGTGGGAACTAGAATTCGAATATAGCAATGGCCATAAACCAGTAAGATTTGATGGCGATAACTCATACCCCTATAATTTCGATAAGTTTCAGATGTTATTTGGGATTAATGATACTGAGGAGGATGAGAATGAATAAATTCGATATTTTAACAAAATACATATCTATGATCCAGACAGATAGTTTTGGCGAATTGGTTATTGATAAAGAAAATGATGGAACACCGGAGCAAATAAGATTGGAATCTGTAAAGAGCAAGTATATGACAAAAGCAATAATATTTGATTTAGATGGATTATTAATTGATAGCGAGATAATTTCATATAAAATTTATAAGGAAATTCTGTGTAAATTTGGCTACGAGTTTTCTAAGGAGGATTATGCTCAAAATTATAGCGGAAAAACAGAAATTAGCAATGTTACAAATTTAATCGATAAATATAATCTACCTTGGACTGTTGAACTAGGATTATCCAAAGTATTGGAAATAGAAAATAAATTTCTTGCACAAGGTGTGGAATTAAAACCTGGTTCCAGAGATTTATTAGCATATTTGAAAGAAAATTGCTTTAAAATCGCTATTGCTTCTTCAAGTGCAGAAGAAAGAGCATTAAGCATATTAAAGCAGCATAATATTATTGACTGTTTTGATGAATTTGTTTTTGGTCATGAAGTTAAAAAAGGAAAACCAAATCCAGATATATTTTTGAAAGCATGTGAAAAGATTTCTGAGAGACCACAAGAATGTTTGGTTTTAGAAGATAGTGAAGCAGGAATACAAGCAGCCTTTTTGGCAAATATTCCTGTAATATGTATTCCCGATATGAAAGTACCAAATCAACACTATTTAAATATGACTAAAGCTATCTTAAATTCGTTAGATGAGGTAATTTCTTATTTGTAATTTATCGTACAAAATAAAATACAATAAATGCTGAGAGGTAATGTAATGGATAGAAATGAAAAATGGATACAATGGGCTGTAGAATTGCAAAGTCTTGCACAAGCGGGGTTGACTTACTGTAAGGATGTTTATGACGAGGAACGTTATGATCGTATTAGAGAAATTTCAGCAGAAGTGTTGGCTCATATGTCGGATATTCCAATTGAAAAGGTAAAAGATCTTTTCTGTAATGAAATTGGATACCAAACCCCGAAACTTGATACCCGTGGAGCTATTTTTGAGAAGGAAAAAATTCTTCTTGTCAGGGAGAATAATGGAAAATGGTCACTCCCAGGTGGTTGGTGTGATGTGAATGTTTCTGTTGGCGAAAATACTGTAAAAGAAGTAAAGGAAGAAGCGGGGTTGGATGTTATTGCAGATAGGATAATTGCTATTCAAGATAGAGCAAAGCATAACCTCCCAGTTTACCCATATGGTGTTTGTAAAGTGTTTGTTCAATGTTCAGTGATTGGTGGACAATTTGAACAGAACATCGAAACAACCGAATATCGCTATTTTTTCGAGAATGATTTACCAGAGCTTGCAACTGAAAAAAATAATGAAGAGCAAATTAAAATGTGCTTTAAATCATATCGTTCAAAGGAATGGAAAACATTGTTTGATTAACAGATTCCGATTTATCTTTAGCTTATATCTGTAAAAAAGGTAAAACTGATTGATATGTTCCCACATACAAGGTTCAATCTTGGATATCTTCCCTCAAAGGGAATTTCACATAAAAATTTTCAGCCTTCTAATTTTTGACAGCTATCCCCTCTTCTCGAAACATATTGAGACGGTAGTATTGATGTCAAGGGTGGATGAATAGGAAGAGTTGAAGTGTTGATAGAATAAGGTTTTCCAGTGATTTTGGAGAATGTCCAAGCTGGGAAATCTTATTTTTATTTGGGTGGTAATGAAGCGGAATTTTAGTTAGATGTAGGGTTGAGTTGATAGAATGGATTTTTGGTAGGGGAGATGATAAAATGGATGTACCAAAATATCATATCAAGGAGAGATAATTAATGAATGTGAGTGACTTGTTAATGTCAGACCTAAAAACAATGTGTGTGGCTTTTTTTAATATTACATCTGTTGATCCTAGGGGAAACTTTATTATAAAAAGCGAGTATAGAACAAGTAAGTTTGCAAGCATAGATTTGGATTCTGAAACAACATTGATTAATAATGACTTATTAAACATGCAAACTAGCCTAGATTTCCGTATTATAAGGAACGGATACCATGAAGCTACAATAGAAAATGATACAAACACATCACTAGAAAAATTGTATGACGATTTATATGTGAGAATAGAGTCATGTAGAAGAAATTTTGAATTTAGTGAAGATGTGCTCCAATCATGTTTTGCATTGAGGGGTAGTTATGACCCAAGTGGTGGATGGTACGCTGTAGATT
>JAAZEF010000015.1 GCA_012512455.1 Erysipelothrix sp. | reverse complement strand
CATTCATATAATCGACACATTGCCCATGGTGCCCCTAGCCCTAGAGTAATGATGGAGACCAGTGCTACTAAGATACTGAGTCCTACTAGAGCGAGAAGTCCACCGTCGAAATAAGATTGATTTCTAATATTATCTGTCATATTCAATTCTCCTTTTGTTCTCATTATAGGATAGTTTAGTACATAATGGTATTTTACTTTTTCAAATTATTCAATCTTATCAATTGATGATACAAACTCTACTTGATAAAGACCTTCATCTTTGATGAGCATTCCTTGATCTACAATGTATTGATTATTACCTTGTTTTAATTGAAGGGAGAATTTAACTTGTTGTTGTCCATGTTTATTGTTGTCTTCAAAATTAATTGAAATTAATGTATCTAAATTTGGATTATCAAATTGAATGTTAGTTTCATCAAAATATCTTGGAAGGATTACTAGAATTAGATTTTCATAAGACGCTTCTAAATCATTGACAGTTAAGCCAATGGAGTTATTTGTACTAAATAGATTGGGTTTAATTTCTTTAAGTTTAACAAGAATCTTTACGATAGTTGTAACTATGTGTTCATCAGTATCTGTGATGGTAAACTTTGCTCCTGGTTCAATTTGCATGGGGAATGAATCCATATAGACTCCGTCGTATCTCATTTGTACAACTGACCCTATGGGAATATCACCCAAATCATGCATGATGGGACCTACATTGTCTATGTAAACTAAATCTTTATCGATGACTACCCCTGTTTTTGGTTGAATTTGACAACTAGATAATAAGATAAGAATTAGTAATATCACAATTTTTTTCATAATATCGCCTCCATTTATTATAGTCAATTTTGATGTAGAAAGTCTCATTCTCCTTTATTAACAAGCAGTAATGGTATAATGCATTCATAAATATATGGAGATGGTAATGAAGAAACAGAAGGTGTATGAAAAACTTTATCGAAGGAATGAACTAACGAAACGGATGATTATCGATATTTCTATGGATGATTATTTGTCTTTTTTTCACGAATGGGATAACTCAGCCTTTAGAAGAAGAGATATCCATTCAGAGCTTGTTTCTTTCCTTGATTTTTGTTCCGAGGATATTCCTTTGAAGGAAAAGATTGAGATTGCTTTAACGTTAGAGAATAAAGACAAAGACGAGACACGAGAGAATCAAATTCGCCAAAGTTATTTTAACTACTATAGCTCGATGTTACGACTTGAGAGACGGAAATCTATGAGGTTTGTTCGTCTGGCAATCTTCTTGTTTATGATAGCTCTCTTATTGTTGGCATTTTATGGTCAAATTATTGATGATTCTGTTACAAGTATTACAAGTAGAGTCTTACGCGAGAGTTTATTGATTGGTGGTTGGGTGTTTACTTGGGAGGCGGTTCATCTAATATTTATTGATAATATTGAACCTTTTAGAAGGCATCTAGAGATTAAGCGGTTTGTGGAGGCAGAGCTTAGCTTCAAATATTCATATAATGAAAAAGGACAGTCACATTGATTGTCCTTGTTTGTTTATATTGGTGGAGATGAGGAGAGTTGAACTCCTGTCCAAAAAATGTCCACATTCAGATATCTACAGTTTATTCTGTTTTCATTACGACATCACTTGATATACAGACAAACAAATGATGAATTACCTAGTAAGATTTTCGTCCAAGCACCCTAGATAAATGATTGGCTTAGTCTTCGTTTCTGTCGCCAGTTATCAACCCAAAGACCAAGTCGATAGTGACGCACTGCGATTAGTTAGTAACTAAATTAGGCAGCGTAAGCTAGATTTTGATTTCCAGTTATTTTTAGTTTTGGTTGTAAGGCAACCAGTCCACTGCAACCTGAATCCAACGAAATCTTGTCGAAACCATGACATCCCCGAATCCATTGTAATTATAACAAAAGAAGCACTCTTTTTCTACTGTCTTAACTTTTGATTTGATATAATGAGACTAACATATAGGAGGTTTTACCATGTCATATAAAACTTTTAATGAATTTCAACAATCTGATCATCAAGAGGAAATCCTTTGGAAAGATCGTAAAAGAATCTTAGGTTTACCTCTAAGCTTCACTGTCTACACCCTTTCTAATGAACGACTCGTACGCAAAACTGGTTTATTAAATACTGAAACTGATGAAGTGCTTCTATATCGAATCATGGATATAGAGATGAAACAAAGCTTTGGTCAAAGAATCTTTGGTGTTGGTTCAGTCATTTTACATGCATCTGATAGAACAACTCCTACTCTTCAATTAGAGAACATCAAAAAGCCAGCTGATGTTAAACGCTATTTAAGTCGACTAATTGAAACTGTTCGTGATGAGAAACAGATTACTGGTAAGGAAATGTTTGGGGCTGCCGCGAGCTATTCAAATACCTTTGTAGATCGTGATGGTGATGGTATTCCTGATTACATGCAGATGGATTTAGATGGTGATGGTGTTCCAGATTTTCGTGATAATCCGGTGTATAGCGATGAAGATGAGAAGTAAATCATTTAATTAAGATTATCCCATGACATTGCATCATAAACTTGTTATAATGATGCAGCGTTGGAGGATTGGCCGAGTGGCTTAAGGCACCGTCTTGGAAAGGCGGCAAAGTGAAAGCTTTCGAGAGTTCGAATCTCTTGTCCTCCGCCTAATAGTTCAATACACGCCCTTTATGGGCGTTTTTTAATACCCAAAATGAAAAGACAATACTCCGTAGAATATTGTCTTTCATCATAATTACAATTTGTTATTTGTCATTTATCTTCTTTAGTGCGATAAGTATCGAACCTAACATGAATGAACCAGAGCCAAACATAATAAAGCTTAAGCTGCTCATGGAACCAGTGTCAGGTAAAGTTGGTGTACTAGTATCTGGTAGAGTTACCTGAGTATTGGTAATTGTAAAACCGTTTACCTCTTTAACAAATCCCTCTGGTACTGCTACTTCATCAACCGTATAAACATACTTAACACCTTCACCATCTGTCTCATCAAGACCAACCCATGTGTAACTAGTTTGACCATCTTCTAGACGTATTGGATCGAGATGTGCTACTCCATCACGGTATAATTGAATATCAATGTCTGGATGTTCATCGAGATCACTTACCCAAACTTTATCCATTTCAATATCAATCTTTTGAATAACAAACTCTTCATTAATAACATCAATATAAATGTCATTCAACAATTCATCTGTCAATTCAACTTCAAATAAGCCAGTAATGACTCCATCGATGAAATAACTGATTAAGTAATCATCAAACTTGTCATCATCACTTCCTGTTTCCATAACGACATAATCTGTTCCAAGATCTCGTAAGAATGTGAGTATTGCGGTTTGGTTCGCCTTTAATTGCGTATCCATACCAAACTCATTAGAGGAAGATGAAACATTAATCGTAAAGTTACTTGTAGTGTTTTCAATGACACCACCAAGTTGATCTACTAATCCTTTACTAATATGTAAGAGGACTGGATTCACTTCTGGAATTGGGAAATCTCGTGTCATAGAAGGATTTGCTAGATCGGTAAGAACTGCTGAAGTATTTGTTGGATAATGATGATTGACTGGAGTAACTCCTAAAATCTCATCGTTAATCTCAACTTGATAGGACATTGATGCCTTATAGATTTCCTCATTTAATGGAGGACGCATTGCCATCTTACCTAATGTCCAAGTAATCGTATTATCAACTACTTCAACACTACCTTGGCTAATGACGATACTTCCTGGGACTAATTGGAATCCTGGCGCAATAACATCGACTACTTGACCATTTTCTACTCCGAATCTGGTACTAATGACTGTCGCGATATTACTAAAGACACCACTAATATTGTCAGCTGTTTCATGGTAATATCCTGTTCCACTGGAAATGTTACTCATAAAGTCTTTGGTGTAATCATCAAATAGATCGAAACCAATCGAATGAATTACATATCCTGCACCTTTTGCTGCATCGGCTGAAGCAACTCCCGCAATCTCATCATTTGGATATCCATCGGATAAAACAACTAGCATCTTATTAGTTGCGGTACTCATATCTAACGATAGCTTACCTGCATCGATTGCTCCTGCTGTGTTGGTTGTACCCCCTGCCCAAAGTCCGCTGATGGTACCTTTTAGTGCATCTTTTTCACCTTCAGTTCGAGCGAATGGATTACCTGTTCCCCCTAGATCAGGATATGAGTAGATACTACTATCGTATGCTACTAAGCCAATCCCAATATTAGGACTACTTCTAAATATATCAATAAATTCACCAGCAGCTGCTCTCATTGCTGTGATTCTACTGCCACTCATACTTCCTGAAATGTCTAAGACTAAGACAACATCTGTCGGAACAGCATTATTTGTGTCCGTAACATCTATTGCTTTAATATCAAGAAAAACATCCCACATATTTACTTTATCAGTGATAAAGAAGTTTCCTGCCGTTTTGTCGACAGTTACTTGATTATCTGCAGTGGGATCTGGAAAATCAACGTCAGTTTGAGCATTCACTTTCGTTACTGATGTCATTAATAACATCGCGACGAGAATAGTGAACACTAAACTTAGTTTATGAATTATTTTTTTCATACTACTATTTCTCCTTATTTATTGGATATGAAACGGTATATGATACATCCGTTTAGTTCATTCACGGTATTTCCAATAATAGGACGTTAAAAGAAACGTAAATGAGCCTGAGAAATATTACATTCTTTAGTCTTGCACTACAAAAAATCTAATGTATAGTTCCACCTCCTTAATTAAACTTATAAAGTGCTCAGTCTCTAAATTCAGTATACTATAATCATTTTTGTTAGACAATCAAAACAATTATTAATCATATTCCAATATGAAAATAAAATGTAAGTAATCAAAAAGGCAATACTACTTGAGCATTGCCTTCACTCTTACTATTTTTCTACAGTAGGATCTTGGGTTAATGTCACACTTTCAATGCCTGGTTCTGTATTAACGTGTTCTCCAACATTAGGTGTAGTTAACTCGAATGGTAATGTCTCAAATACCTTCGCATCGTATTCTATCGAAACTCCACCACTTGAAGTGAAATCATTTGTTATTAAAGCACCCTTAAACTTAGCTCCTCCAGACATCTCAAACTTTCCACTTGGATTCGCAATATAGAATAAGGTGCTACCGGTCGTTGATCCACCAGATAGTTTAATACTATTACCACCAGTCACAAAGTTTCCAAAGTAACCACCACCACTAGTAATATTAGCATTCAAATACTCACCCATTATAGAGAGATGATAAGAAGCTCCCCCACCGATAGTAATTTCCTTCATATTAGTGCCTCTTTTACCATAGACATAGATGATTGTTTTAGTTACGTCTTCTGGATTACCTACATATTCTGTTGAATTATTTGCATTTAATATGATGTTATTCGTATTAGTATCTGTGACATAGAAAGTAACAGACCCATTTCCTATCACATAGTAATGACCACTAAAGTTAAGACTATCAGTAATTATTTTAACGTTTCTATCAGTGCCATTTCCTAAGTTGAAAACAACAGGAAATTGCTTATTAGCAGCTAGATTTATTTTAGGAATATAGAATGTATCTGATGATGTAGGAAAATCAATTACTAATTTACCACCATAAGACGACGGCAGTGCACTTGGACCCCAGAATGAATCAGTTGAAATATTGCCGTTAGAATTAATTAATTCAAATGAGTGACCTGTATCATTTACTACTGTTCGTGCTACTAATTTAACACCAGTATTTACAGGCATTTCCGGCATGACCATAGATGCACTAAAGTTTTCTAAATCTTTCTTATCCTGCTGTGAAGCATTTAAAGCTGCACATGGATTATAATCACCAAAATAATCGGGAAATTGAACCCGAGAATCTAACCATTCACAGTTGTAGTTTGATTTATATTCATTTAAATAAATTGAATCTTTTTCTCTAAGATGAATACCCGGCACACTTCCATAACTACCAGACACAATTGACTTGTTATTATTGTTTGTCGACGCTATCGGAGCACCTGTCACTGTAAGACCTGTGATGTTCATTTGACCAGAACCAATAATCGCATACTTGGAATAAAAGAAGGAGTCACTCTCTCCATCACCACCCACAACAGAAAATTCAATCGCAGTACTAAGAGTACGGGATTGTTCCTTTGAAGTAATCTCAAAACGAATATTATCTTCATGTTTTATAGGAGTCACATTCTTGATATTAACCAGAGGTTGAAAGGTATCACTCGCAATAACTTCATAGTTACCATCAGATAAATTGTTAACTAAACCATCAGTGAGTCCAGAAATAGTCACATTATTAATTAATAAGGCTTTAAAGTTCTCAACATTTGTCTGGGTATCCAAGAGTTGTTGAGCCTCTTGTTTAATCAATTCAACCATCACGTTTATGCCAATTTCAGCTGAATAATAATCTTGGGTGTATTCTTGAGATTTAATTGTGCTCTCAATATTCTTATTAGAAACATAAATAGTACCACCATAGGATATGGAAAAGACCATTAAAACTAGTAAAACAACAACTAACGCAGCACCATCTTTTTTCTTGAGTATTCTTTTGAACACAAAAAACACCACCTCTCAGGCTCAATCTATTCATATTATACATAAATTAAGTAAAAAGTACACAAAAGACCTTTAAAAATACTATAATGGTATTACCAAACATGAGGAGAGATCATATGAAAAAGCTACTAATAATTGTTTTATTGTTGGTAAGCTGTCAAAGTAACCAACAACCACTTGCTCATCATATAATTAGTGAGCGACCAAACAGTCAACTACAATTTAATATCACCTCTTTTGATGGAACAAAAACAACTGTCAATTACGGTGAAGGTTTTATATTAGCTATCCCAGAAAATCATAAAGTATTCATCAACGATCAAGAAGCACAATTAGATGAAAACAATGAATTATCAATTCAAAATATAACCTCCGACTATATTATAAGAATAGAAGAAATACCCGTTGTTGAAGAGCCACCTGTTGTTGAAAAACCGCCAATAGTAGAAGAACCACCTAAAGTTGTTGACTACTCTCAATACTCCAACGAAGATCTTAGCTGGTGGTATAGAGCAGGCACAACAGCAACCATAGACAGTGGGATTGCTAATCTAATCTCAGGATTTGATGTGCTATGGAAGGTTGATACAACACAAAAGATTGTCTATCTAACAATGGACGAAGGATACGAATATTTAGACAATACCAGTAGAATATTAGACATTGCCAAAGAGAAAAATGTCAAAATCACTTTCTTCATTACCGGAAGTTATCTTGATCGACAACCAAATTTAGTCCTAAGGATGTTACAAGAAGGTCATGTGGTCGCAAACCATACCGACAAACACTTAAGAGCACCATCTATCACAACAGAACAACTCAAAGAAGACATTACCCTATTAGAAAACAAGTACCAACAACTCACAGGTCAGCCAATAGCCAGTTTATATCGACCACCAGAAGGTGGATACAGTGAAAGGAGCTTGGCCATCGCTGAAGATTTAGGCTACACAACAGTCTTCTGGAGCTTTGCCTATAGAGATTGGCTCACAGACGATCAACCAGATCCTGCTGAAGCCTATCAATTTATAATGAATCAACTACATCCAGGTGCCATCTTATTAATTCATGCGGTAAGTGTCACTAATGTCGAAATATTACCTGATCTTATCGACGGTATCCGTGACCAAGGATACACTATAGGAATTCTACGATAAAAAAAGAGGCTAATCATGCCTCTCTTTTTGTTGTTATTTATATTTTAGATTTATTTTCTCAAATGAGCCAACGCATCAGTCCAAGCAACCACTTGATCTAACATCGTTTCAAGGCCACCCTCTTGAATATCAAGAGGCTTAAAGTTTACAAAACCTTCAAAATCAGCAAATAAACTCAATGAAACTTGTTGACGAACATCAGCAACCTGTAACTCTGCCAAGATATTACGAACTTGTTCACCAGCACGAGCACCCATTGAACTTCCATAACTTACAATACCAGCTGCCTTGTTATTAAACTCAGCATAGAATAAGTCAAAGTAGTTCTTCATAACGGAAGTTAATCCGTGGTTATACTCAGGTGTAATGAATACAAAACCATCAACATTTTGAGTAATTTCACTCAATCTCTTAAGATTTTCATATTCCTTCTCTGTTCCATCATACTCTGAGAAACGCTTATAGAACAGTGGCATTTCAAATTCTTTTAAGTCAACAATCTCAAACTCCACATTCTCACGCTTGTTACCAATTTCCTTAACCCACTCACCTACTTGTGGTGATACACGTCCATCACGGATGGAACCTAATACAATAGCAATTTTTGTCATTTTTTTCTCCTTTTTGTTTGGTATATAAAATATATCACTTAGGAATTAACTTGTCATTGATAATGCTCATGTCCTTTACTTTCAAGTGTTTTAACATTACAATTACAAAGAAAGGAAGCGACCATGAAACAATTATTCAATCTAAGACAAATTATTTATTTCAGTGTCGGACTCACTGGAATTGCCTTCATCGCAGCACTACAAATTAAATTAAATATAGGAATAGGTCCCTGGGATGGTTTTGGCCGCTCCATATCTTATATCACAGGACTCAAAGTAGGAGACATCGCCATGATACAATCCATCGGCTGTGTACTCCTCACTTTTATGTTATTAAAAAAGGACTTCAAAATAAGAAATGTTTTGACCCTAGTCGTCGGTGTCATCTTAGGTTCTCTAATGAACTTTTTCTTTTATACTGTCCTCGATAAAATTGTCATCAACTCTTATATTATTAAACTCTTTATCTTTGTAATATCAATTGTCATCTCAGCCTTCTTCGTCAGTATGGTACAAACCTCAGAGTTTGTATCCCTACCACTTGAGAACCTATGTCAGGTTATCGCTGATCGAAACGGAAAAACTTTCGCCTTTATAAGACAAGCCGTCGACGTTCTCTGTGTCATCGGCATCATTGTCATCACTATTTTCTTCAGAGTTCCCCTCACACTAAGAGAAGGAACCATTCTATCCATGATTATTTTCTCACCCTTCACCGGAGTCTTCATGCCCAAACTATCCGCATGGCTCATTAAAGAAGGGATACTCTCCGACCGCACACAAACCCACTCACCAGTGACAGAGTAAGATTATAACCACCTATTTCTCCATGACAATCCAGCAGTTCACCAACCATATATAAATTTCGATAGCGCTTTGACTCAAAGTTGTAAGGATTCACTTCCTTAAGTGAAACCCCACCACCCGTCACTGTCGCTTTTTTTATATCCATCACATCCATAATTTCAATCTTAAAATTGAACAGGTGTTCAATAAGCTTCTTTATCTCCTTATGAGACAAAACAGGAAGATCCTTTAGTTTTAATTCATCCAATAGATAGACAATCATTCTCTTAGGCAAATAATCCATTAAAAACTTATCAACTCTATGAGGATAATTTTTCATCTTCTCAAACAAAGATTCTCTAGTCTCATTATTTATAAGTTGACAATGTAAAGATACCTTTGGTTGTTTCTTCAATAAATGATACACATGTTCACTCGCTTTCAAAACAGCAGGACCACTCACACCATAATGAGTAAACAATAAGTTACCATTCGTTTGATAAATCAATTTATTTTTATTATTCTTAAGATTTAAGATAATATTATTCAACGTAAGTCCCTGTAAGATTTTATCTTGAATAAAAGCTTCATGACTAATTAAAGAAGTCTCCACTGGATAACAATCAGTAATCGATATTTTGTGATTGTTCAAAATAGAATGACCCACTCCATCACTACCTGACATAGGATACGAAAGACCACCCGTCGCCATCACAACGCCATCCGCCAACATTTCACCCTGTGAAGTCATCACACCTTTTATAGTATTATCCTCAATAATTAAATCAGTAACCTGTGTATTTAAATGGATTTTAACTCCATTAAGATGACTAGTTAAAGCACCCAATATATCTTTTGACTTATTAGACACTGGAAACATTCTTCCATTATCTTCTTCTTTTAATAAGACATTTGATTGTTCAAAGAAATTAATTAAATACGAAACATTCACTTCATCCAAAGCTGAATAAAGAAACTTACCATGATGAATATGTTTAATAAGTTCTTGATTATTTTTATTATTAAGAATATTACAACGACCATTACCCGTCATTAATAACTTCTTACCCAAAGATTCATTACGCTCAATTAATATCACTTCATGATTTTTACTAAGTGATATCGCTGTGGCCATCCCAGAAGGTCCACCACCCACAACAATGTATTTCATAGACACAAGACCGCCATCTCTATCGCACTAGTCATCATCTCCTTAGACATGACATGAAGGGGTGGACAATGAATAAAGCCAAAAGTAAGTGAATTATGTACATGATGTGCCACTTGATACATAAGATGATTACACACAAAGGTTCCCGCGCTATTAGAAATTTCTGTAGGAATATGTTTCTCATTTAATTTCTGTTCAATTTTTCTTAAAGGTAAATTAGAAAAATAAGCAGTTGGACCATTCTCTATTATGATCTCATCAATTGGTTGATTTCCCTTATTATCAGCAATTCTAAAATCATCCACATTAATAGCCACTCGCTCCAATGATATTTTTGTACGATTATTAGCCATCCCTAAAGAAATAACAGCATCCACCTCATCTAAATAAGGTATCAAAAGATCAAAAGACTCATATCGAACTGTCGGTAACAGTACTTTTATAATTTGAAAATCACCAATGGTATCAGGTAAATTCTCAAGAATTTGTTGTGTCGAATTAATTTCATTTGATCCAAACGAATCAAACGCACTAATACATATCTTTCTCATATTCATCACCTCTTGTAGTATACCATTACTTTTACCTGACTCCTCATTTTGTTATACTAGTGGTAATTGTGTTGGGAGGCAAATTATGATTAATACATTCTTTTTCGATTTAGATGGTACATTATTACCAATGGACCAAGACTTATTTATTAAAGACTACTTTACGCGACTAGTAAGAGTACTCAAGCAACATGGTGTCGATAGTGACACGGGAACAAAAGGTGTTTTATATGGCACTGATTTAATGATGAAAAATGAAGGACCACATCTTAATGAAGATTTATTTTGGCAAGGGTTCTCTCAAGTTACTTCTGTGCAAAAAGAGGATGTTACAGAATTGATTGATCACTTCTATGCGACAGACTTTCAAGAAGTAATACATACCACTTCACCAATTGACGATATCAAAGATGTGATTCATACAATTAAAGACAAAGGGTATCGTGTCGTACTAGCAACCAATCCCCTATTTCCTAAAGCCGCCACTTATTCACGGGTCAAGTGGGCTAATCTAGAAGTCGATTTATTTGATGAAGTCACGACTTTTGAAAACTATCATGCCAGTAAACCATCCCTTAATTATTATCAAGAAATAATGGATAAAATGAATGTTACTGCTCAACAGGTTATTATGGTCGGTAATGATGTTAAAGAGGACCTAGCAATCAAAGGTTTAGGTTCAAAGACCTATCTCGTGACCGATAATCTTATCAATAGAGAAAACTTGGAAATAGTTTCAGATTATACGGGATCAATGGCTCATTTTAGAGAATTTATTGAGAAAATCCCTCATGTGAAGGTTTAATGATTTAATTTATTTATTCAACAAGGTATAATGAAAACAGATATTAATCAAAGGAGGTTATTTATATGTGGTGGATTGCATTACCTGTTATCGCTGTAATAGTCGTTATTTGGGGAGTCGCAACTTACAATTCCCTTGTCGGTTTACGTAACACTGTTGAAGAATCTTTTTCGACTGTCGATGTCTATTTACAGAAACGTTATGATTTAATTCCCAACTTAGTTGAAACAGTCAAAGGTTACGCAGCACATGAAAGCGAAACTTTACAGAATGTTATTGCGGCAAGAAATCAAGGGATGTCTGCTCAGACAACTGAAGATAAGATTTCAGCCAACCAAGAACTAACTTCAGCATTAAATCGCTTAATGGTTGTTGTCGAACAATATCCAGACTTGAAAGCTGACCAAGGATTTAGAGATTTACAAGCTCAGCTTACCAATATGGAAGGCGAAATTGCCAACTATCGTAAATACTATAATGCGACAGTTAAGAACTACAACAACAAAACAGAACAAATTCCAAGCAATTTTATTGCGAGCCTAGGTAATTTTAAACGAGCTGAACTATTCGAAATCGCAGACGAATCTGTTCGGGTTAACCCTAGAGTTGAATTTTAACAAAAGGGGACAATTCCCCTTTTTTCTTAAGCTAGGAGTGATAGTATGAAGAGAAACTTATTGAAATGTAGTCTCTTATTTTTATTGTTAATTGTTTTTACTTTACCTATTAGTGCCCAAAGTGAATTCGACTGGTATGACCTCTATTTTCCATCCATGGAAACAGTCGTCACAATTGATGAAGAAGGTCTCTATACTGTAGATACTTATGTCGAAGCTCAGTTTAATTCACCAGGCAGAGGTATCGAAGTTTGGATAGCTCAAGATGTGGAAATGGACTTTGAAGTCGATGGAAAAGATATTACTAGACGTTATTTTTGGCCTGTCACAAATGTTCAGGTTGAAAATGAACAAAGCAGAGTCTATGAACAGGATGGCTATAAAGTAATCCGGATAGGAAATCCTAATGTGTATGTCGAAGGCCAACGCTTTTATCATTACTCATATCAATTTCAATCCACTAGTCTAAACATAGATAGCTACGAAAGAATTATGTATGATGTGTTAGGTACTGATTGGCGTGTACCGATTGCGAATTTTTCCTTTACCATTAACCTACCTAAAGCAGTAGAATCTCAACCTTATGTCTACTCTGGTTTTTATGGTCAAGTAACTAATGATAAAATTGAATTTGATTTCGATAACATGACCATTAGTGGACAATCGATAAAGCCACTTCAACCAGGTGAAGGTGTTAGTGTCTATCTCGATGTACCAACTGATTACTTTAATTTCATAGAAAGTCCTAACTTTGTACCTATCATTACCTCAACTTCATTAGTGATGGTAATTGTCTCTATTTTCTTGTTCTTTAAATACGGAAAAGACTATCCTGTAGTTCAAACTATTGAAATAGATGCCCCTGAAGGCTATTCTTCCGCAATGGTAGGTTATGCTTTCGATGGTGAAGCAAACAATAAAGACATCTTAAGTTTAATTGTTCAATGGGCTGCACAAGGTCTTATTGCGATAAAAGAGCTAGAAAAAAATGATATGGAACTAACTAAGCTAAAAGAAATACCTCTTGATGTTCCTTCTTTTGAAGCTCAACTCTTTAATGGTTTATTTGAAACAGGAGATGTCGTCAGAACAGATGACTTAAAAGAGAGTTTCTATGTCAAAATTAATAGTGCTAAATATGGTTTGACCCATCTGTTTAAGAAGAAAAACTATCGTTTATTCTATTCACACTCTACAACCATAAAGGTATTGTTAACACTTTTGGCTCCTTTATTGTTAGCAGCTTTCGTAGCAGCAACACTCTATACGAACTCTAACTATTCACCAATTATCGTTCCAGCCTTTTTAATTACATTTGGGGTCAGTTTAGTTTATTCCATTTTTGTAGTCATAGGCTTTAGTAACTTTTCAATAAGATCCATGGGAATTAAAGCACTCTTAGTTATCATCGGCATAATTGTCTCTATGATTTTGATAGCCGTGCTAGGTGGTGTCTTAGTGATGTTTGGAAGCTTTGATATTTGGCTTTTAGTAGCACTCGTAAGTTTTATCATCATCTTAATACTAGCAATTAATATGACAAAAAGAACTCGTTATGGTACTGATATCTATGGCAAGATTTTAGGATTGAGAACTTTCATTAAAGAAGCTGAATTAGATGAACTTGAAATGTTAGTTCACGATGATCCACAATTCTTCTATCGTATCTTACCCTTTGCTTATGTGTTAGATTTATCAGATACATGGTCAAAGAAATTTGAAAGTCTTGCGGTACCGGCACCAGAATGGTATTCTGGTTCAACTGACTTCTCTACCGTTATCTTCATGAATCAAATGAATCGAATGATGTATGTCACCTCAAGTGCCATGACATCAGTTCCGGCCCCTAAAGGCGGCTCAGGAGGAGGTTCCTTTGGTGGAGGCGGCGGTGGCGGCTTCTCTGGCGGTGGCTTTGGCGGCGGCGGAGGCGGTGGCTGGTAAAATTATGAATCAAAAAGACCAAGATTATGTTGTCTTGGTCTTTTTTTATCGTCTAAATTCTTTCTGAAGTTCTCGTTTGATAGAGCGCTCTTTTTCACTTTGACGCTTATCATAGAGCTTCTTACCTTCCGCTATCGCAATTTCTAACTTCGCCAGCCCTTTATTTAAATAGAGCGACAAAGGAATAATGGTATAGCCTTGTAGTTGAATGGCTTTATTGAGTTTCATAATTTCTCTTTTATGTAATAGTAGTTTGCGTGTTCTAGTCTCATCATGATTAAAACGATTCCCTTGTTCATACTGGCCGATATGCATATTGACGATATAGGCTTCATTGTCTCTTATTTGAACATAGGAATCTTTGAGTGCGACCTTACCTTGACGGATTGCTTTAATTTCTGTCCCCGTCAAAACAAGGCCACTTTCAAAAGTTTCTCTTATAAAATACTCATAACGAGCTTTACGATTAGTTGCTATAGTTTTCAAGTCATCACCTTTTGTTGTGCATTTATTCTATCATATTAAGCACGTGATTTTCGAATCCTTTTTTGTTTCTTATCTTTCTTTTTCTTTTTCTTATGATTTTTTGGTAACACGATTTCAAAACT
>JAAZEF010000124.1 GCA_012512455.1 Erysipelothrix sp. | reverse complement strand
GATGTGGCTTTAGGTGGTAGTGCTGTCGGTACAGGTATCAATACACCAAAAGGTTATTTAGAGGCACTATCTAAGTCATTAGTACAAGTAACTGGCTTTAATTATCGTGTCCATAATAATAAATTCGAACACTTATCCTTAAAGATCGCATTGGCTCATACCGCAGGAGCACTAAAGAATCTTTGTTCAACACTATATAAAATTGCTAATGACATACGTTTTCTAGGCTCAGGACCACGTTTAGGTTATGGTGAATTAATTTTACCAGCAAATGAACCAGGTTCATCTATCATGCCAGGAAAAGTCAATCCTACTCAATGTGAGTCGATGTTGATGGTGACATTGAATGTAATGGGCAATATGGATACCATTATGAGTGCTAACAAAGAAGGTAACTTTGAGCTTAATGTCATGATGCCACTAATTATTAATAAAATGGTAGAGAGTACTCATTTAATCAGTGATAGTATGCATAGTTTCGTGAAGTTTTGTTTACGTGACTTAAAGGCTAATGAAGAGCAATTAAAATATAATGTGGACGCGAACCTTATGAGTGCTACTTCATTGAATCCAATCCTTGGTTATGAAACCGTCGCCATCATAGTTAAAGAAGCATATCAGAAAAATAAAACCTTTAAGGAAGTTGGAGTGGAAATGGGCTATTTTAATGAAGCGGAATATGAAGCATGGAGACAACAAGCACATGACGAAACAGAATGATTTATTAAATTTACTTCTATATGCTTCGAATCAAGAATTGGAACAACAGATACCTTATATCTATCCTTCCGATCTTTTAGATGTTATCAATGATGATAATTTAGAAGAGGAAATTATTTATAAGATTATTAATCGTTTACCTAATGATATGATAGGTCAACTGTTAGACGAAGAAGAACAAGAAGATAAATATGAACTGTTATTAAGAGTCCAACAAAATAGACATTCAGCTGTCTTAGAAGAAATGTCCTCTGATGAATTGGTAGACATGTTTGAAACAATTGAAGACAAATCAATTGTCGATGACCTAATGGCTGCCTTAACTCAAGAAAACAAAAGTGACGTTGAACTCTTAATGACCTATGAGCCAGATACCGCAGGTGGTATTATGGCTACTGAATTTATTAATCTTTATGATAATAAAAAAGTTCAACAAGTCTTAGAGTATCTTCAAGAGATTAAAGACCAAGTTGAATCTCAATACGCATTGTATGTCACAGATAAACAAAACACGCTTAAGGGAGTCGTCAGTTTATCAGATATAGCGACTACAGAATTTAGTGTCCCGATTTCTGACATCATGAATCCTAACGTCATTTCAGTACATTATGATATGGACCAAGAAGATGTTGCTAAGGTATTCGATAAGTATAATTTACCCGTCATACCTGTCATTGATGATGATAACCATATTTTAGGAATTGTTACCTTTGACGATATTATTGAAGTTATTACCCAAGAAGCAACTGCCGACATCCACCAATTAGCTGGTATCGATGCGGATGAAGATGCTGACTCAAGTGTTAAGGAAACGGTTAGATCAAGAATTCCTTGGCTCATTATTAATTTACTAACAGCAACTGTTTCATCAAGCATTGTAGCTTACTTCTCATCAACAATCGCTCAAGTGGTCGCATTAGCGGCACTGATGCCTATTGTAACGGGGATGGGTGGTAATGTTGGAAGTCAGACTTACACCTTTACAATTCGTTCTTTGGCGACAGGTAAATTAGATAAAAGCAATGAAAGATTAGTCTTTAATCGTGAAATGAAAGCTGCCTTTATCAATGGAATTATTATATCGATTCTTGCCTTTTTCTTAGGTACTTTCATTGGTCAAGATTTACAAATAGGCATTATTGTAGGCGCATCGATGTTATTATCTATGTTATTTGCTGCAGCATTAGGATATTTAATTCCCTCTGTTTTAAACAAAATGGACATTGATCCTGCTATAGCCTCAAGTGTTCTAGTAACGACATTGACAGACAGCTTTGGCTTTCTTGTCTTTTTAGGTTTATCAACCACTTTTATGGAGTATTTATTATGAGTTTAAAAACAAAACAAATCGGTCCGTATTTTATCGGAATAGAAATAGACGATGATTATATTGTCCAATTATCAATAAATGAAACAACACAACAAGATAGCGATTTTTCTCCACTACATGTAGAGGCTTTTAAGCAGCTTGAGGAGTATTTTAAAAGAGAGAGAACCTCATTTGATTTACCCATTCAATTAGTTGGAACACCATTTCAAAAAAAGGTGTGGCAACAATTATTAGATATACCCTATGGTCAAGTTATTAATTACGAACAACTGGCTCAACGTATAGAACAACCAACCGCATTTCGTGCAGTTGGTAATGCGAATGGTAAAAATCCATTACCGATCATTGTCCCTTGTCATCGAGTCATTAATAAAAATGGTCATATTGGAGGCTATACAGGAGGTGTCGAAGTTAAAGAGACCTTATTAAAATTGGAAGGGGTTCTTTAATGCAAAAGATAGCTATTTATTGTTCTTCACGATTTGATCCACAACAAAAATATTTAGATGCCTTTAACTCATTAAGTGATTATTTAATAGAACAGAAAATTGATGTTATTTATGGTGGTGCGAATGTCGGTTATATGAAAGTAATCGCGGATAAGATTGCTCCATCATCAAGTCAACTGATTGGTGTGATGCCACATTTCTTAGTAGCCAAAGAACTTGTTTACCCTTATTGTGATGAGTTTATTTATGTTGATTCAATGACTCAGCGTATCGAAAAAATAATGTCCATGGCTGATGGGTTTTTAATCATGCCAGGAGGTGTAGGTACCTATGAAGAAATGATGGACATGATGAGTTGGGTACAGTTAGGGATTCATAATAAGCCAATAGGTGTAATTAATGTGGATGGTTATTATGATGGTCTTCTACAACAACTTAATAGGGGAATTGAAGATGAATTAATTGCTTCATCATTAAAGACACAAGTATTTTTTCATGAAGACCATGAAAAGGTCTTAGAATGGATGGCTCAATACAATCAAGAAGAGATGTGGGATGTATATGATGAATATGGTAACCCAACAGCTTTAATACATCCTCGTGGTGTTGAATTAATGGCTAATCAATACCATAAGGTTGTTATGATTGCGATTGTTAATGATCAAAAAGAAGTTTTGATTCAAAAAAGAGCCCCACATGTCGCTCATCCTAATTTATGGGATATCTCTGCAGGTGGATCTGTATTAGCTGGGGAAACTTCAATAAATGGAGCGATTCGTGAAGTAAAAGAGGAATTAGGGTTAGATTGTCAGTTAACTCAACAACATGAATTTTTTCAAATGAAACATCGTCAAATGTTAGTAGATGTCTATTTGTTATACCAAAACATTGATTCATTCGACTTTAGTATTTCTAATGAAGTTACAGAAGTTAAATGGGTCACATTAGATACTATTAATCAAATGATGGATGATAAAACATTTAAATATGGATTTGTTCAACAAGAAATAATTAGGAGATTGTATGAAGAATTTTCGACTCGCGACTTTTGATGATCTAGCGATTATTTTAGAAATTATTAAAGATGGTCAAGAGCAATTGAAATCACAAGGAATTGATCAATGGCAAGAACACGCACCTTCTTCTCAACAATTTATTGATGATATAGAAAAGAAATATCTATATGTGTTAAGTGAAGATGACGCTGTGATAGGAGTCTGTGCTTTAGTTAAAGAGGATGATCCAAATTACACAGAAATAGATGGGCAATGGCTTACAGCAGGGAAGTATTCAAATATTCACCGTTTTGCTGTTAAAAAAGAGTTTGCTGGTCAAGGTGTAGGTCGTGAATTGATGAGACATTGTTTACAAGAAAATACTTTTCCTGCGATTAGAATTGATACCCATAAAGATAACAAAGCGATGAAAAAGCTGATAAGTCATTTTGGCTTTGAATATTGCGGAGTAATAAAACTTTCTACTGGTGAATTAAGAGATGCATATGAATCAATAAATACTAATAAATAGTTGTCTTTTTTGATATAATATACAAAAGGGTGGTGTCATATGTTTCTTATTAAAATGCAGATTATTGATAGTCAAAAATCGCTATTAAAAATGTCAGCTCAATTAGATTTGTTATTAGCTAAAATCAATCAACAATACCAGTTGGACTTTTATCAGCCATGGCGTCGAATCGATTCTTTAAATGCTGAATGTATCACCCATAAAGGTATTTATGTCTTAGAAATTATCGATAAGTGTCGCTTTAGTTTAACGGATATGAATGTACGTTTCGGGGTCTCTTTTGTAGAACGTTTAGGTGATGGTACTTTTAATATCAGCAAAGCGATTACTCTGGCAGATAGTGCACTTGATATCTTGAATCAACATGATGACTATGGTAATGCGACTATTCAGTTTAACTTTGATACTAAGAACTCTTTTGAAAAGATGATTAACGAATCATTAAGAATGTGCGATTTTATAATCTCTAGGTGGCGAAAGTCACAAGCAGATTTGGTGTCATATTTATTATTAAATTATGGATATATGGATACCTTTGTTCAAAAAGACATTGCGGAAGTATTGAAATTGTCACCACAAAACTTGAATCAACAATTAAAAAACAGTGGCTACTACAACCTCATTAGAATGAAGCGTGAGCTCACTGTGATCTTAGAACAATATCGTCGTTCAGTTTAGAGTTTTGTGTTTACTAGTAGACTCTAGTTCCCAATGAAGAACAAATGTAATAATAATTCTCAGAATTAATAGAACACTCATTGTAATCAATTGATTGCGATCGTCTACTATCATTGTCTGTAAAATTTCAGCTGCTAAAATAAACTCTAAAGCTAGTGACATACTAGACGCCATTTCACGAATAATGCTATTTTCTTTATCTGTGAAATAATTTTGAATAAAGATAATAACAGACTTAATCGTTCCAATAACTATTACAATCACAGCAATTAACTCTAAGATAACCATTACGATAGGAATCGTAATTTCTAAAATTTCGTGCATATACTCTCCTTCGTTAATACCATCTTCAATCATACATGATTTATTAACAAATTGAAAGCTTATGTGAAAAATAACACTAGGATGCATATGACTAAGCAACAAGAAAAGAAATCAATAATTACTAGTTCATCCATTATGTTCATTGCTTTTATTGGCTATGGGCTATTATATACGCAAATCATACCCTATATGGAAAGTCTGGGCATGGACTCTTCTATGCGAGGAATTGTCTTAAGCGCATCCGCTATTTTAGGCATAGTTATTCAATTGATCACAGGATATCTAAGTGATCGCTACCAAATGATAAAGTCTATGACTATTGTGGCCCATCTTATTTTTGGTATCTTGGGTCTTTTTGGTTATTCATCATGGTTTAAAAATGAGATTGTAGCTTACTTTGTTTTAATATTGCTAGCAGTCGCATTTTTTAGGATCGCCTCCAACTTATTGGAAAGTTGGATCTATGAAATAGATGAACACACTCAAAAACATTTTGGTATCGTTCGCTTATTTGGCTCATTTGGTTGGGCCTTAGGTTCCTTTGTTGTATCGTTTTTGGTGATTAATTTTGGCTATCAAGGTATTGGAATCACATTTGGTTTGTTGATGATAGGCGATGCCTTATTAATGATGTTTCTTAAAGCTCCTGAAAAGGTTAGTGCCTCATTATCTCTTAATTGGTTAGATGTCAGAAAGTTATTTCAAAATAAGCAATATGTTTTAATGATAATCATTTTCTTTTGGCTCTTTATGATTAATAACTTAAATGGACTTACTGTAATAGATCGCCTATTAGAACTAAAGGCGACAAGTCAAGAAATAAGTAATTATTGGACCGTATCCTCTATCAGTGAGTTATTATTGATGGCTGTTGGTGGTTATTTCATTCATCGTTTTGGTGGTAAAAAAATACTTATATTTACATCGTTTCTTTTAGTCATTCGCTTTGTACTTTATGGTCTAGCAGATTCGACACATCAAATTATTATTATTTCTTTATTACAAGGAATTATTTTTCCTTTCATGTTGTTGTCACAGAAAAGAATGGTTACTTTGTTAACACCTTTAGAGCTTCGTTCTTCAGGTCACATGGTCATGACTGCGATTACATCCAACATCCCAATTATATTGACACCTATTTTATCGGGATATTTGATTCAAATCTTTGAAATCAATCAAATCTTATTGGTCGCAGGTCTCTCATGTGTGATACCATTAGTATTGAGCTTCTTTTCAAAAGAATGATGAAGTTATTGTTAGAAGGAGGTTTTTATGCAAGAAATTATGATTAAACATAATCCTAATCTCACAGTGTTTGAAGATAAACGTTTATTAAATTTATTAGATGACATCTGTTGTAGTTATGATATCAAAGTCTCAGTATTAGAAGTTAGTGATCAAATTACAGAGACTTATATTAATGGTGACTTAAAGATGAAAGGTTCTTTTCCTACTATTAAAGATTTGTCTTTTTGGTGTGATGAGGATTTAGAGTCATTAATTAGTTCAGGTTGTGCTTGTGGAAGTGGAGGATGTCAATGTCATTAGTCAAGGAATTAAAGATTGTTACTGTACGTCATGGTTTAACCGAATATAATAAAAAAAGAGTTATGTCCGGTTGGAATGATATCGATTTAAGTGAAGTGGGGATTTTACAACTTAAGCAATTAAAGAAAGAAGTTACCTATCCACAGACTGATCGTTACGTGACGAGTGGATTAAAACGAGCAAAGGATACATTTGAGATATTGTTTGGTGATAGCCAAGAATTACATGGTTCTTATGAAGGATTTAATGAAGTCAATTTTGGTAAAATTGAAGCTCAACCTATTGATGTGGTTTCAGAACCTTTTTATGAAGGATTTCTTAATGAAAAATCATATGAAGAAGGCGAAACTTTGGATGAGTTTAGTAAACGTAATATGGATCAATTAATACAACTTTGTGATGAATTAATTGAAGATAATTTAGACTCAGTTACGATTGTTTCTCATTCGGGAACTGCTCGACTTTTTGATTGGATATTTAATGAAAAGAAAAGAGAACAATATCGTTCTCCAAGTATGCCTAATGGATTAGGTCATATATTTATTGTCGATTATAATCCAGTGACTAAAACCTTTAAGTTGAAGCAACAGCTCCCTGTGTCCGCTTCTCATCAATCTTAACGACGATAAAGGCAACTAGTGTTCCTACAACAATACCACCTAAAATGTCAGTAGGCCAATGGACAAATAGATAGAGTCTTGAAAAGGCCATCAATGAGGCCAATAAGACTAAAGGTACTTTATAACGATAGTTTTTAAATACCGCGACCATCACTACCGCAAAAGAAGAAGCGGTGTGTCCTGAAGGAAAAGCATAAGAAGTAGGTGTCTCTAAAATTAGTGCGACATCATAGACTTCAAAGGGACGTGCTCTGGCGATAAGTGGTTTTAAGATATGATCATTTAGAATAAATTCAGCAATTAATGAAATTGCCATCAAAGCCCCAAGTTTGCGGGTTTTTTTGTTTATCAACAAGATGATAATTAAGACAATCCAAATTTGACCCCAATCACCAAAACTACTGAAGGTTATAAAGAATTGATCAAGAAACTCATTTGAAAAAACAGCTTGTATCCATTTTAGTATTTCTAATTCCATGTTGTTCTCCTCTATTTTAAAATCAGTTTAACATTAAACTAGCAAATGTACAATTAGTAAGTATTAAGGCGTGGTATAATGGACCAAAGGAGATGGTTAATTATGTTAGCTATTATCGACATTGGTTCAAATACCATACGTATGAACGTCTACAAGATATTAATAGATGAAACACTACATCAATCTGGCTTTAGGTTTCTATTTTCTGAAAAAGAAATGGCAGGTCTAGCGAGTCATATTGAGGATAATGAATTGAGTGAAGCCGGTTTACAGAATCTACTCAGAATTCTAAAGAGATTTCGTTTAATTTTAGATAATTTATCGATTGAAACGATGTTTCCTTTCGCTACAGCATCATTAAGAAAAATTAATAATTCTTCTGAAGTACTTGATATCATAAAACAACAGACCAACTTTGATATCCATCTCATTAGCGGTAAAGAGGAGGGTCGTTTAGGTTTTCTAGGTTCACGTGTTGATACCCAAGTCAATCAAGGTCTTATGACTGATATCGGCGGTGGTTCTACTGAGTTAGTTCACTTCAAAGATGATAAAATCTTTTCAAGTGAATCTATAGCTTTAGGTTCATTGGGCCTATATAAAGAATATGTAGAGGGAATCTTACCTAATGCCAAGGAACAAAAGGCAATAAAGAAGTTTGTTCGTCAACAGTTAAAAGATAATTATGAAGGACTTGAGATTAATCATGTTGAAAAGATGGTAGGTGTTGGTGGGTCCATTAGAGCAACACTTAAACTACATCATTACTTGTTAAATGATTATGAGTCTAATAGTATGACTTTAAGTGATGTAGAAAACATTATCAATAGAATTAGTGATGGTACTTATGAGGCCCAGGCCATCATCCTTAAAGTTATTTCTGAGCGTGTCCACACGATTCTACCAGGTCTTATTGTCTTAAGAGAAATAATGAAGTATTTTGACATCAAAGAAGTCGTTGTTTCCCAATCTGGTGTTCGTGAGGGTTACTTAATAAAGCATGTGTTAAAAAAGGACTAAATCATGTCACACTTTGAAAATCGTGAAATATCATGGCTTAAATTTAATGAGCGTGTCTTAAAGCAAGCACTAGATAAAAATACACCTCTTTTGGAGCGTCTACGTTTTATGGCAATCTATGGGAGTAATTTAGATGAGTTTTTTAGAGTGCGTGTTGGTTCACTGTTGGACCAAAGTTTTCTAGAGCGCTATTTAGATAATGATGAACATCATCATCAAGTCTTAAAAATCATGGATTGGTTGAACGATTTTGAACCTCAAGTACAGTACACTTATCGACATCTTCAAGAAGAATTTAAACAAATCGGTTTATCGTTTGTTGATATTAAGAATTTAGAGAAAAAAGATGATAAGAAACTCAAAGAAATTTGGGAAAATAATGTCAAACCGTTTATTTTTCCTCATATTCTAAGAGGAGATCATCCTTTTCCTTTTCTTCAAAATGGTCAATTGTATCTGATATTAACACTTCAAACGAAACAAAAGAAATAACGATATGGTTTAATTTCACTTCACCATCTTCCTGCCCACTTTCATTATTTTGTGGACAGTATGCATTGTGTGGTATCTTCAATTGATGTGATCGAGTTGTATCTAGAAGAGATTTACAACAAATATAAAATTCATGAAGCAGTAGCAATCAGAGTTACTCGTAATGCTGATATAGATGTGGAAATTAGTCTTATTGATGATGATGTAGATTATCGTGGCCAAATGGAAGATTTGGTGGTTAATAGACAAAGTTTAGGTCCAGTGAGATTACAGTTAGATCGCATGATTTCTAAAAATTTTAAGAGTTACTTAAGAACAAAGATTGAATGTGCTAAGGAACTTACGGTAGTCAATCAATATAAATTAGATTTGTCGGTCGGCTTTGAATTATACAATGAGCTAAAAGATGAATTTAAGGCAGTAGTTTATCCTGAGAAAGTAAGCATTCAACAATTTGATTTCTCAGCCCAGCGTTTTATGGATTCATTAAAAACAAGGGATTATTTAGTAGCTTATCCCTATCATTCTTCAAATAGTTTTGTTCAATTACTTCATGAGGCAGCATTAGATCCTCTTGTGGAAACTATTAAAATTTCACTTTATCGTTTAGCTAATCCGAGTCGTATCGTTTCGGCTCTGTTATATGCTAAAGAGAAAGGCAAAGCAGTCACGGTCTGTTTAGAACTACGAGCCCGTTTTGATGAGGAACGTAATATTGAATATTCAAAAATTTTTGAAGAAGCTGGCTGTGAGGTTATTTATGGTATTCCTAACTATAAAGTCCATGCGAAGGTATGTGTAATACAGATGAAAGACGATCGCTATATCACTTATATAGGGACGGGTAACTTTAATGAAAAGACCCAACGTCAGTATACCGATCTTGCTTTAGTGACGACTGAACAAGCAGTGGGTGAGGATGCGATGTTATTATTTGAGAATTTATCTGATAATACATTTGTTACTAAGACACAATCATTGTGGATAGCACCTCATCTATATCGAGATCTTATAATTAAGGAAATTGATGAAGAAATTTCTTTTGGACGACAAGGTCATATTGTCATGAAGATGAACTCATTTAATGATGAGTTAATTATGAATAAATTGATTGAGGCTTCCCAAGCAGGGGTGAAGGTTGATCTCTTGGTGCGTGGTATTTGTTGTCTTGTGGCAGGGATAGAGGGCATTAGTGAGAACATCACTGTTAAAAGTATTGTGGGACGTTACTTAGAACATTCTAGAATTTATAAATTTGGTAATGCTTCGTTGGCTAGATATTATATTGGTTCAGGTGATTTGTTGCATCGTAATACAACTCGTCGTATTGAAGTGTTTGCGAAAATAAAACAACAAGACTTAAAGTCCATGATTGAAAAAATATTATCGGTTGAGATGGATGAAAGGACAGAAGGTCATTATTTATTAGCTGATGGGCAATATTTAAAGAACATGCAGTCTCATTTAAAACACAGCCAAGATGTTTTATATGACTATTTTAGAGATAAGCTTAAATAATATTAATGTTGTTTGCCATCTGCATTTTATAATAAAGGCCTTTATTGTTCATTAATTCTTCATGATTCCCTTGTTCTACAACCTGACCTTGATCCATTACTAATATAAGATTGGCATCTTGGATGGTTGATAAACGATGAGCAATCACAAAACTTGTTCTGCCTTCCATTAAAGCATGGAAGGCTTTTTGAATTTGAATCTCTGTTCTAGTATCGATTGAAGAAGTAGCCTCATCTAAAATCAAGACATTAGGGATTGAAACGAATAATCGAGCTATTGATAGTAATTGTTGTTGTCCTTTGGATAATGAATTTCCACCTGATTCTAATATGGTATCATAGCCTTGTGGTAATGCTTCAATAAACTGATGAGCAAAGGCTCTTTTGGCTGCTGATATCACTTGCTCTCTCGATGCGTTAGGAAATCCATATGCTATGTTATCAGCAACACTACCTGACTTTATCCAACCATCTTGAAGGACCATCCCAATTTGTTGGCGTAATGAAGCTTTGGTGTAGTCTGTTATTTTTTGTTGGTCTAATGTGATATGACCACTGTTTACTTCATAGAATCTCATCAATAAGTTAATGACAGTTGATTTACCAGCCCCGGTAGGTCCCACGATAGCGACTTTTTGACCTGCCTTAACATTAAGATTTAAATCTTCAATTAAAGTGATATTGGGGTCATAGGAGAAATCAACATGTTCAAATGTTATATCACCACTTAAGTTATCTTTATCAAAAATATGATTTCCACTTTCGAGTTCAGTAGGTCCATCTAGGATATCGAAGAGACGATTTGCTGAGGCCATGGCACTTTGTAGTTCAGCAAAGACATTGGAAATATCATTAAACGGTTTGGTATATTCTTTGGCGTAGTTTAAAAAGACAGTAAGTCCACCGACACTTAATGAAGCATTTAGAATTAAGAGTGCTCCTATACCTGTCACTCCCGCATAAATTAAGGAGTTGATAAAGCGGGTGGTAGGATTTACGGTAGAAGAATAAAAGGTTGCTTTAAATGATAAATCACTATAGTTATCATTAATATGTCTAAACTGATTTGCTCTTTGAGTATGATAGTTAAAAAGTGTGATGGTTTCTTTCTGGGTAATACTCTCTTCTACTAATTCAGAAAGTGCTCCTCGTTGTTTGGCACTTGATGAGAAATACTCATAACTCTTATTGGCAATAAATCGTGATGTTAATAAGGATATGGGTGACAAGAGGGTGACGACAATCATCATGATGACATTAATATTGAACATCATTACTAATGTGAAGATAATAGTTAAAAGACCGATAATCAATTGTTCAAAGATCATTAATAAGCCATCATTGAATTGTTCTGTGTCTGTAGTTAAGCGGCTTACTAAGTCGCCAGTGCTATGACGATCGATATAACTTAGGGGCATACTGTGAAGTTTCTCTAGAGTTGCTTGTCTTAAATCACGAGTTATTTCATAAGTTATTTTTTGGTAAATACGTGGAAGAATCCATTGGACTAAAGTGTTCAGTATAATAATAATGACCATTTGTTTTAATAATTGTTGTAGGCTAACAAAATCAACTTGTCCTTTAGAAATCATTAAGTCTATTGATTGACCAATTAGTACTGGTAAATAGAGTGTTAGGGTAACTTGAGCTACTGATAAGATAGAGATGATTAAAACAATCCAACGATAGGGACTTAAAAGTGATAACATTCTTAATAGAATTTCTTTTTTTGTTCTAATCATGATTGAAACCCTCCGCTATTTGTTGTGATTGATAAATCTCTTGATATATCTCATTACTTTGTAATAGTTGTTGGTGAGTTCCTAATCCTACTTGGTGTCCACCTTCCATGACTAAAATATGGTCAGCTTGTTCTAAACTGCGAGTACGTTGAGATATCATGATAATGGTTTTATCGTGATAGTTTTTAATCGTATTGAGTAATTTGGCTTCTGTTAAAAAATCAAGTGCCGATGTCGCATCATCAAATATTAAAATTGAGGATTCTTTTAATAATGCTCGAGCTATTGTTAAGCGTTGTCTTTGGCCTCCTGAAAAGTTTCTACCAAAGGCACTAACTTCTTCATCAAGACTTTTTATGAATTCAGTTGCTTGAGCATCCTCTAAAGCTTGCCACATGTCACTATCACTTGCATATTCATTAGCGACTAATAGGTTGGAGCGTATTGTTCCCTTAAAGAGTGCTACATTGCCTGATACCACACTTATTGAATCTAAGAGTTGTTGTGTATTGTATACAATTTGACCTTTTGTTGGCTCATATAGAGCACTGATTAATTTGATGATGGTTGTTTTACCAGAACCTGTGCCGCCTATAATACCAAAGAATGAATTTTCTTTGATTTCAAAATTTAAATTGAATAAAACATCAGAACTGGCCTTTGGATAACGAAAACTTACATCATTAAAAGTGAGATAACTCTGAGATGATACAGGTATAGAAATATTCTCTTGTGTAATGTTTAGGACGTTTACAATTCTTTTGGCACTTACCCAGGCTCTATTGAGTCTTATCGTCTGCATAACTAATTTTGCGAGTTCGACAAGGATGGCCAATAAATAGTTGACTAATGCGACGATTTGTCCTTGTGTTAAAGTGCCTTCGTTAATGAAAACAGCTCCTTGGTTAATCAGTAAGATAAGGGTAATATTTATCGTTATAAAGGAGAGGGGATGTGTCAAAATCGAGATATATCCAGTGATTTGTTGTGTTTTAGTTAATTGATTATTGAGGCTTTTAAAAGCTTGTTTTTCTCTTTTTTCTTGTTGAAAGGCACGTATGACACGGATTCCTTGCATGGTCTCACGGGTGGTGGTGACGAGTTGGTCAAAGTGTTGTCTAATTTTTTGTTGATAAGGGGTGGTTACGATAATGATACCGACGAGTATAACAAATAAGATGATTATCATACTGATAAAATATGTGGTGGCTCTTCTATCTATTTGTGATGCCATGAGTAGTGAGCCAAAGACGATAAAGGGTGATCTTAAAAATAGTCTAAAGAATATATTTAAGCCTGTTTGTATTTGAAAAGTATCGTTTGTAATATAGGAGACTAAACTACCTAAAGAGAATTGGTCATAGGAACTTTGGTTTAAGCTGATTGTTTTCTCGAATAAATCTTGGGATAAGTTTTTAGTATATCCAATGGCTGCTTTGGCTGAGAAGTATTGTCCAAGAATTGAGAAGCCAAAACTAATTATTCCAACTACTAACATAAGAGCAACATAAAACAAAAGAAGCTCTTGATTTGCGGTCCCGATCACTTGGTCAATTATTAAGGCGGTGATTAAGGGAATTGTTAGTTCAAGTAGAGCTTCTATTAACTTAAATGTAGGGGCAAGAACTGCCATTATTTTAAATCCATGAAAATAAACTAGTAATTTCTTCATTTTTTAAAGTTCAATTCTCTTAATTACTTTGGTTTCAGATGACTTAAATTTATTCTTAGTATCATCTTGAGTGTACATATAAATTTGGTCTACTTCTTTATAACGATTTAATACTCGTTTTACTAAATCATCTTTTATAGAAGTGGTTTGATAACTAGGGTGAACTAGTAAATCTTGTATCAAAATGAAATGATGACCATCACCAATAACACGTATGATGCCTACTAATGTTGAACCATCGAAGGCACCGATTGTAAAAAGAGAGTGATCCATTGTGTTCTTTAATACACTATAGGAAACATCTTCTAGATAGACTGAATGAACTAATTCTTGTAACTGTAATACATTGAGTTGTGTATTCATGCGATAGATTATTTTCATAGTGATATCATTTTCTCTATCAACAAAATGAGTGTCTTTGAGACACGATTGGCAACTTCAACAACATGTTCATGACTGTGTTTTTTATCTTGAAGTCCTGTGGCCATGTTAGTTACACAAGATATTGCGGCAACTTCTAGTCCACAATGGTTGGCGGCTATTGTCTCGGGGACACTTGACATCCCGATTAAGTCACATCCCATTTGACCAAAGGCTCTGATTTCAGCGCGTGTTTCATAGTAGGGACCTTGGAAAAAACCATAGACACCTTCTCTTAAATTGATATTTAATGATTTTGCGGCAGAATGAAACTTATCTTTTATTTCTTGACTATATGGTTGAGTCATATCGACAAAGCGAGGTCCTAAGCGATCATCATTAATTCCAAATAATGGATTATCGCTGACTAGGGAAATAAAGTCATCAATTAAGACTAAATCACCTGGTTGAATCTCTGGGTTGATTGCGCCACAAGAGTTTGTAATAATAAGTTTTTTAACTCCTAAAAACTTCATTACATAAATAGGAAACGCAATGTCTTTCATAGAGTAACCTTCGTAGTAATGGAATCTTCCGTTCATCATTAAGACTTGCTTGTCACAATATTCACCTATGACAAGTTGTCCTTTGTGACCCTTAATAGTACTTTGGGGAAAATTAACAATGTCTTTATAATCCATAACTATCGGATTATTAACTCTTTCTGTTAATTCACCTAATCCGCTTCCTAAGACCATCGCGATTTCGGGAACTTTGTCTATTTTAGATTGTATGTAATGGACTGTTTCAAAAATTTTATCATAATAATTTGTGTTCATTTGTCATCCACCTCAATTAAAGTCATTATATTATAGATTAAGTTCTGTTACAATGAAGACATGTTAAAAAGAATAAATCGATGGTTATTGGTGTTTTTGTTTATTAGTTTACTTACAAGTTGTACTCTAATTGATGAAAACAACGATACCTATACAACTAAAGAAGAAGTGGCTTCTTATCTTAGAAGTCATGGGGAATTACCTAGTAATTACATTACTAAACAAGAAGCTAGAGACTTAGGTTGGATTGAATCGAAGGGTAATCTTTGGGAAGTGACTGACCAAAAAAGTATTGGTGGCGATCGTTTTGGTAACTTTGAGGGTCTATTGCCGAAAAAAGAGGGGAGAATTTATTTTGAGGCAGATATAGATTATCAAGGCGGATATCGAAATGCGAAAAGATTGGTGTTCTCTAGTGATGGCTTAATATTTTATACTGATGATCATTATGAAAGTTTTGAGGAAATTTATGAGTAAATTTGTGTATGTCTTAAATGGTAAAGTAATGAAATCAAAAAAACAAACCCATATCTATTTAAAGGAACGTTTTGATTTTCCAGATTATTATGGTCATAATTTAGATGCCTTATTTGATATGTTGACAGGATATAATGATTCGACAAAATTAAATATTGTTCTAATTTATACTGATGATTTGATTATTAATCAACCAGAGTATGGAGAGCAATTGATTATCACCTTGATGGAAGCATCTTTGGCGAATGATAAGATACAATTAAAAATTAGTCCACAAAAAAGCAAATCAATTATCTGATTTGCTTTCATTTAGTTTCTTAAGTTCTCTTGATATCAGAAACAAAACGATGGGTGTGAAGATTGAGTTAAATATTCCTAATAACATAATTATGATGGTGTGTACTATCATACGATAATTATAGAGTCAAATAAAAAAGGATAACCAGATATTTTTATATCTTGTTACCCCATGTATTTCAATTCACCTTTAAATATTCACTACCCCAATGTTGAATAGGTTCAAATGCTTTCGCTAATTCGATACCTTGTTTGGTTAAGCGGTAGGTAGGATGTCCATTATGTTCACTGTGACACAGTATTTTATAATCAACCAACTCGCTAAGTCTTAATGACAAAGCACGAGGTGTAATATTACTGATGTTGTGTTTTATATCTGTAAAATTAGTTTGATGTTTCTCGCAACTGTAGACATAATGAATAATCATTGCTGACCATTTTTTACCTAATATTTGAAATGTAGTTTCTACATATGGACAGACACTCATTGAAATCACCTCTTGGTATTATTGTATCTTAGTATACAATATATATCAATCACAATGATTAGTCGACTTCAATGAGCTCAACAGGACCCCATCCTTTTCTTTTGTCAAAATCAATATCAATCGCGCCTTGTGTAAAGACTTCGATCGGATTGATAGCGTCAAAATTGAGTTTACCTAATTGTTCTCTAGTAAATTCAGCAGCGACAATGTTCTTTTGATCCGCTAAACCAGTGTTAGCATTTAAGCTATGATCATTAACGTTCACATGAATTTCTTCTAATGGTAAGAAAGCAAGAGCTTCCTTAACAAAGCCTAGTACTAATGAAGATATATAAGCTAGTGATCTTTCATTAAAGTCAGCAATACTTAGTTTCTTGGTCCTTATGGCACCATTACTATTTTGGGTGACCACTTGATTTAAGACATCTTCTTGGATGTTAGTATGGATGGTAATTAAGAGTCCATTAACAACATCTTCTTCAATATCAAACTCTAGTGAGTAACTTTCACAATCATCATCAAAGACATCAAAGGCATTATTCTGTTCTAAAAATTGATTGAATGCCTGAGGTTCTTTGTTCATAAGAGCTTCTTGGAATGATTTGTCTAGAGTATGCCATTCTCTGTTCTTGTTGTCTTCTTCAATCGCATCATAAATCTTTTGTTTTAATTCATTTGTTTTATCTTTTTTAAGTAGATTATCAAAGAAAGATGGCTTGTATGATTCTAAATTCTCCAGTGCCTGTTGTTGTAAGGGACCCACTTCACGTGTTTGATAACGGATGATAGGACCATTAAAATTAATGAAGTCAGCTGCTTCAGTATGGATATGACTTAATGCATAAAGTGCCTCTTCATAGCTTTCAAGTGCAGGTTGCTCACTATTGTCCAATGCTTTAGCAACTTTCTTTTTAGTTTTCTTGGTACCTAATACTTTGGTGTAAGATAGACCAGTTCCAGGAATACCTAATGTGGCCTGAGTTCTACCTTTTGAGTTCACAGATAGACGTGCTCCTGGTATCCCAAATGAGACACCTGCTCCTGTTTTACCTAAGTTGAGATTCGCAAACTTACCGAGTTTTATTCGTTTTCTAAAATTGATACCCATTTTTTCACTCCTTATATGATTAAAATAATTATAACATAAGATTTCAAACTTGTTGAAAAAGGCTATCTATGTCATAATAAATTCATGATAAAATCAACAATCGCTTCATTTCTACTAGGAATTATAAGTGCTCATGAAAACTTTAATCTCACCATTAGAAAACATGAGATACCTGCAAGTGAAACAATGAATATTGTTCATTTAAGTGATATCCATTATCCCAAACAAGGAGTCTCTTTGAAGAGTATTTTATTTCAGACAAAACAATGTGATCCAACTATTATTTGTATCACTGGTGACTTAATGGATGATTCATTGAAAGAGATGGATCAAAGCTTGTATGATTTCTTATCACACTTAAAAGATATCGCGCCAGTATTGTATGTACGCGGTAATCATGAAGTGAGAATTGATAAGCTTATTAATATTGAAAAGAAGATGTTTGAATTGGGAATTATAAATCTAAATGGCAATCATCATTCATATGGCCAAGTAAGTTTTTATGGTATTGATGAATTGAATCGCTATCAAATTTTAGATTGTAATAAAGAACATTTTAATGTTGTGTTGGCTCATCATCCAGAAGATGTTTATCGATTACAAGAAGGTTTTGGGATTGATATAATGTTAAGTGGCCATGCTCATGGTGGACAAATTAGAATAGGAAATCATGGTTTATTTGCTCCAGGACAAGGAATTTTGCCGCGTTATACGAAAGGTTTATGGCAAATTCATGATAGAATGAGGTTGAACATTAGCGCAGGTATTGGAATGAGTTCATTCAAACAGCGTATCAATAATCGACCAGAAATCGTATTAATACGACTAAAGGGATAAAAAGCGTTAAAATAGAAGGTGTCAAAGGAGAATTTATGTTAAAAGTAAAGAAACAACGACTCGCATTATTAAGTGTAGTTGTAGTCGTTTTGTTAGCAGTTTTATGGCTTATTGATTTAGATAGCACCACTCAAATCATGGGCAGTGTCGTTTTTATTGCACTTTATTTAACAGGGTTTTATTTAATCTTAAGAAAACCAGTTAAAAAAGAAATAAAAGAAGTGACACATCGTGGCAAAGATATACTTGATGCCTTAGGGGATGTCGGCAATATCACTCAGATTGAACATTGCATGACACGAGTTAAAGTAAGTGTTGTTCAAAGTGGTTTAGTTGATGATGAGAAATTACGTCAGTTGGGTATTTTAGGTGTCATCAAACCTAGTAATACGAGTGTTCATTTAATTACCAAAGAAATGACTGAAAGTCTTGCGCAAGAATTGGAGAAATTGATTAATGTATAAAGTTGATGTGGTCATTGTAGGTCTCAATGATAGAACCTTAGAATTAGTTGAATTGTTTAGAGACCAAAAAGTCTTGGTGATTGATGAGAGAAATTTTAGTGATACTTCTGCGGTGTTAGATTTTGAAGATGACTTGTTGTTTGGCATCTATCAAGGTTCACTGGAAGCTTCTATGTATCAAGTGGATGATTATGAACAGATGAAAGAATTCTATCAAATGATTACTGCGATGAACTACAATAATAAGCAAACTAATTTGAAATTGATTAGTGCACAGTTAGAACGAAATAAGATTAATGTGCTAAAGGGTCGTATTAAAATTAAGTCTAATCAATTATTAAATATCAATTATTTAAGTGAAGATACTGAAGTTTCATTCGATAGATTAGTCTTAAATACATCCTATAGTGAGAAAAAAGATGATCGTAATCCATTTGTATTCACATTAGAAGAAATCTTAGCAACTCAATTATTACCTGAAGAGATGATTATTGAAATTAAAACCATGAAGGATTTAGAGATAGCGAAGATGTTTAGTAATTTCTCTACTAAGGTAATTGGGGTAATGACTAAGAACGTCTTTACTGAAATTGATCATCTTATGTTTAGAGATAGTGTGAGAGATGCTTTTGATACAGACAAGTTTGAACTTATTGATAAAGCACAAATCTTAAAAGTAGAGGAACATAGTTCATATGGGATGTTGGAAATTGAGAAAATCAATGACCAAATATTTCCACCTAAGAAAGAAGTTATTAAGGAATCTTTTACGGTCTTACTTAAATCTTATGAGCATGTGGCGAATGATTTTGATTTAGGCTTAGAGAAACTTGAGGATTATGATTCGACAGAAGATCTTATTTCGTTTGAGGATAAACTTATAAGTCAAACAATTCATTTAACTCCGGCCTATGTTCATATTCAACAAAAAGAACTGAGTGAAGACCGTGTGACTTTAAGAATCAATGCGGATGAATTGAAGTATTTCTCAAGGATACATGAGACCCAAGGCGGCTTGGAAGTTATGATTAACAAGAACACACTAGAAATTGAAAGTGCCATTATTTATTGTCATGAATCATTAGTTTTAAGAGATATTGTGAGACTAATAATGGAACATCAAATTCCTTTAAGTTATTTTGAAGAAACACCAATTGGTGTAAGTTCTGTGATGTCAATCTTTGTTGATATCGCCCACAAATATAGAATGGAGGTGTCTAATGACAACCCAAACAATAACAAATAGTACTTCAGAGAGATCTGATTTACGATTCGCAGTACTGATTGATGGAGATAACGCGTCACATAACAATATTAACAACGTGATGGAAGAAGTAAATAAGTATGGTAATCCAACTATTAAGAGAATTTATGGTGACTGGACTCGTTCCAATGCTGAAGGATGGAAAAAAGAGTTACTAGAAAATGCGATTACGCCCATTCAACAGTTTGCTTATACGACAGGTAAAAATGCTACGGATTCAGCTTTAATTATTGATGCGATGGATATTTTATATACATCAGATATTGAAGGTTTTTGTATCGTAAGTTCTGATTCTGATTTTACTCGCTTGGCGACAAGACTTCGTGAGGCAGGAAAAACAGTCATCGGAATGGGAGAAGAAAAAACCCCCATGGCATTTATCAAAGCTTGTGATCGTTTCATTTATTTATCAGTTATCAATCGTCGAGTAGAGAATGGTTATTCTACTATTGATGATAAAGATCGTGAAACTTTGAAGCATTTAGTGACAGCAGCGATTAATGACTTAGCAGATGATAGCGGATATGCTTTCTTAGCTGATGTTGGTAACTTAATCAATAAGCGTCGACCAGATTTTGATCCACGTAATTACGGATTTTATAAATTAACACCATTAATTAAGAGTTTGGATGGCTTTGATATTGATGAGCGTCCAACAGCAAATCCTTCAATTAAACATGTCTTTATTCGTAATAAATCAAGAAGGTATTCATCATGAAGGCCATCTATCCAGGCTCATTTGATCCTATTACTAAAGGTCATTTAAATATCATTGAACGTAGTGCGAAAGTATTTGATGAAGTTGTTGTAGCGATTATGTTTAATCCTGATAAAATGAATTTTACATTTAATTTGGATGATCGTTTGGCCATGATTCAAAAGAGCTGTGCACATTTAAATAATGTGACTATAACAACATCTACTCAACTTACAGTAGCACTAGCTAAAGAAGTAGGGGCAGGTGTGATTGTACGTGGTATTCGTGCGGTCATGGACTATGAGAAGGAATTACAGAATGCGACTGCGAATATGCATCTAGATCATGAAATTGAGACTATTTTCTTTGTGTCAGAACCAGAGTTTTCATTTATCTCATCGACAGCAGTGAAAGAAATTGCGATGTTTGATGGTGATATCAGTACATTTGTTGATCCTCATGTGGAAGATGCTTTACGTCAATATTTTGCTAAGGACAAACGATGAGACTCATACTAGCATCACAGTCACCTCGTAGAAAAGAACTCCTAGCAACATTAAATATTCCTTTTGAGGTTATTAGTGTCTCTATTGATGAACAACTGGATGATGATTTACCATTACCTTTTGCTTTAGAGAAACTGGCCTTACGTAAGGCTAGTGCTCTAGACATTAATGATGCCTTGATTTTAGCTGCTGATACGGTGGTCGTTTTAGATCAAGAAGTCTTAAATAAACCAAAAGATTTAATGGATGCTAAAAAGATGTTGAAAAAGATGTCCAATAAGACACATGAAGTGATTAGTGCGGTCTGTTTACTTTATGGACATGAACATATGTCGTTTCATGATATTACGAAAGTTACTTTTGATGAATTGACTGATGCCTGGATTGAAAATTATGTAACCAATTATCCGATTTTAGATAAATCAGGTTCATATGGTATTCAAGATCATCTTGATGGTCATCATTTCATTACAAATATCGAGGGTGATGTCTTTAATGTTATGGGACTTCCTGTGGATAAATTGAAGGAAGTATTTGATGAAATGAAAGTTGGTGATGAAAATGATTAGATCTTTTATTACACGTGATCTAAATGATACGATGTCCATTTGGCTTGAGTCAAGTATTGCTTCTCATCCTTTTATTGAGTCTAGTTATTTTGTAAAAAACTATGAGAAATTTATGAGAGAACAATTACTAGAGAATAAATCTTTTGTCTATGAGCTAGATGGTAAGATTGTTGGTTTTATTTCGGTGAAAGAAAATATGGTGATTGCGGCTCTTAATGTAGCTAAGGAATATCAAAAAAAAGGAATTGGCGAAAAACTCCTTGATTATGCGATTGAAAAATACCAACAACTTAGTGTTGAGGTATATCGAGAGAATAAAGAGGCTAGTGAATTCTTTACTGATAATGGTTTTGTGGTTTTAGGATTAAATATGGATGATGAAAACCAACAAGAATTACAAGTCATGATGTATAGTCAAGAACCTTCTAATAGAAATTAAGTTTCTGATGGGTCGTTATTATTTCTTAGCTTAGCATGTAGTTTAACTTGGTCAATAACTAAGTAAATGGAGCTTAAGAAGACGATACCCATCATGATAATTAGTGTGCCATCTTTAAGTATTATGGCATATATCAAAGATATTAATGAAAGTATAGTAGTTGTTAGATAAAGAAAGAAACGAAAGGGTGTAAAGCGGTTGGCATCATGCCAGCGATAGCGACGCTCTCTTCTTCTTTCTTTTTTTGCTTTTTTTTCATCGATTTCTTCTAAAGATAAAGTAGGTAATTCTAATGATGATACATTAATAGTGACCATCACACCAAATTGGGGATGGATAGATTGTATCAGAGCATTTTTATAATTGTGAAAATACTTGATAACTTGTCGGCTATCACTTTCTTCTAAGTGACCAAAAAGCTGATTGTTTTTATAAAATTGGACTTGTTTATCATCAATAACCAACTCTAAAATATCACCAGCTTTTAGTGATTTACTTGCTTCTAATTGACCCAAAGACATTTTGAGTCTAGTTGTCATTGAATAGCCATCTTCATTCTTTTTAAACATACGCATTCCTTTTCTAGAGATATTCATATTATATGCTATGTACAAATTCTTATCAATTTAATGATATAATCAACACATGAAAAAAAGATCAGAAATCAAAACAAGTATCATTTCTTTACTTACCAATCTTGGTTTAACAGTTGTTAAGATTATGGGATCATTAATCTCAAATTCTACTACCTTGTTAGCGGATGGTATCAATAGTTTATCAGATTCATTGAATTCACTTATTTCAATCTTTAGTTTTTACTATGCCTCACGACCAGCCGATGAAAAACATCCTTATGGTCATGAGCGGATGGAAACAATTGGTGGTCTTATTGTTGTGTTAATAATGGGCTATTTGGGGATTGATCTACTTAGAAAATCGATTGTGTTGCTGTTTAATCCTAGTTCAATACATTTTGATGTATCTATTCTCTTTATCTTAATACTATCGATTGTTTTAAAAATTATTCTTACAATTTACTTAAATTATCAGAGTAAAAAACTTAATTCTGAGATTATTAAGGCTAATGCGATGGATGCTTTTTTTGATATTTTCATGTCATGTTTAGTACTTATCGCAATGTTGTTGGAACATAATTTTGGTTGGAAATTAGATGCTTATTTTAGCTTATTCTTATCGCTTGTTATCATTTGGAGTGCTATGAATATGATTCGTTCATTTGTGAATGATTTACTTGGACATCGACCAGATCAACAACTATTAGATGTGATAGATCAACTACTTAGTCAAGATAAGAGAATTTTGGGTTATCATGATTTGTTAGTACATCAATATGGTAAAAACAGAATCTATGCGAGTGTGGATGTTGAATTAGATGATCGTTTAAGCTTAAATGAAGCCCATGACATCATTGATTCCATTGAATCACAACTGTTAGAGAAAGAGAATGTCCGACTGTCTATCCATCTTGATCCTGTTAATTTTGAGGACCAACAACTATTAGAGTCAGAAGAATTAATTGGTAATTATCTAAAGCAACATTATCCAAATGCTGATTTCCATGATTTAAGAAGAATTAATAATCATGGTCTGCGTTTTGATCTAGTGCTTGATGGAGGTGATGAAACACTGTTGAGTAAAATCCATTTAGAACTTATTGAACTTCTTAACTCTCATGATATTCATTTAGAACTTGAAGTCATTTTAGATGACCATCAAATCTTGCCTAATGATTGATCGCTTTTCAAGTTTGTATCCCCACGAGAATTTTTGTATTAAAAAACCCACTAATAAGTGGGGTTATTTGTCTCATGGTGCCGGTACCGAGGATCGAACTTGGAGCTGAGCATTACCATTGCTCTGTTTTACCATTAAACTATACCGGCAATTGACTGCTCTCATATGATACCTAAAATTGCACCATTTGACAAGTCCTATTAGAAAAATTAAAGATCTTGATGCGTTCCGTCACAATAGGGCGGATTTTTAGTATGCTTACAGCCACAAAGAGAAGTCTTACGAGTCGTTTCAGCCTTGAATCTAATGGGTTTAAAGTCGCTTCCACGATGAGTTCCATCACAATACGGTTGGCTTTGTGATTCTCCACAACTACACCAAAGGTAGCTTTTGTTTTTTTCTACATCAACTAAATAAGGTAGCTTTTGAGGACTTTTTGGTTGTTTTGACATATTTTTTCTCCTTCTTTCTATAATATATCTCTTTTGGACTTTTTTAGCAAAATCTTATGATATAATTGTCTCAATTAGGGAGGTATTTATGCATAATACAGTTAAGATTTCAAAGGATTTATATTGGGTAGGAGTAGGCGATCGTCGCTTACCTCGCTTTGAAAACATTTTTCCACTTACATCAGGAGTAAACTATAACTCATATTTGATTACTGATGAAAAAACATGTTTATTGGATACGGTGGATCCAGATGTTAGTGAACAATTTATTGACAACATTCAACATATTTTAGGAGATCGTCCATTAGATTATTTAGTGATCAATCATATGGAGCCTGATCACTGTGGCTCAATTGAAAGAGTAGCTCAATTGTATCCTGATGTAAAACTAGTAGGTAATACGAAAACATTTATGTTCTTAGAACAGTTTTATGAAGCTGACTTATCAGCAAATTATGTTGTGGTAAGAGATGGTGATGAGATTTCCTTAGGATCACGTACCTTACGTTTCTTACTAGCACCATTAGTCCATTGGCCAGAAGTAATGAATACATATGATGTAGAAAATAAGATCTTATTCTCAGCGGATGCCTTTGGTAACTTTGGGGTCCTTAATGGAAATTTATATGCTGATGAAGTTGATTTCCATAAAGATTGGTTAGATGAAGCTCGTCGCTATTATATTAATATTGTAGGACGTCATGGACGTAATGTTCAAAATCTCTTCAAGAAATTAAGAGCAATTGAGATTGATATGATTTGTTCATTACATGGACATATTTATCGTACTAAAGAAGATGTTGAATTAATGATGAACAAGTATGATCTGTGGTCATCTTATACACCAGAAAAAGAGGGAGTTATCTTAGTCTACAGTACGATGTATGGTAACACTGAGCTTGTCATGAACTTAATAGCTTCTAAATTAGCTCAAAAAGGAGTCAGAGATATTGTGATGTATGATGTTTCTAATACAGATTTCTCATATATCATTTCCAAACTTCATGAACACTCCCATGCGATATTTGGTATTCAAAACTATAACACAACTCTTTATCCTAAGATGGATGCCTTGGTCAGAGAACTATTACACACTAATTACCAAAACAGAAAAGTAGGCTTAGTCTGTAATTCCAGCTGGGGTGGAAAAGCACTACCAGAGATGCAAGCATACCTTCAATCTGGTAAAAACTTAGTGGAAATAGTAGAACCATTAAATATTATGTCCGCACTTAAACCTGATCAAGAAGCTTTAGTTGATCAATTTGTAGAAGATTTCTTAGCTAACAAATAAAAGTATAAAACCCTTCATTTGATGTGAAGGGTTTTTATTAAGCTTTATTAAGATAAGAGTGTAACCATTCTGTGATTTCACGAAGACGAACTAAACGAGCTTTTGGTTTACCACTTCGTGATAAGTCGTGATTTTCTTCATTTAATACGAGCATCTTGGTATTAACACCTTTATTCTTGAGTGCCGTAAATAATTGATAACCTTGGTCAATTGGGCAACGATAATCAAGTTTTGAATGAACAATTAAAGTAGGTGTCTCCATCTGATTAATATACTTTAATGGAGATTGTTCCCATGCTTTAATGATTTGATCATCAGAATAGATGCCACCATGGGTTTGATCTTCCACAAAGAAATAACCAATATCTGAAACTCCATAGAACGAGATCCAATTACTTATACTACGCTGGGTAGCAGCAACTTTGAAGCGATTGGTATGGCCGATAATCCAATTGGTCATAAATCCACCATAGGAACCACCAGTGACACCTAATCGATTGGTATCGATGTTAGGATAGCGTTGTAACACTTCATCAGTAAGGGTCATTAAATCATCATAATCAATTGAGCCATAACGACCAAAGATGTCAGAATAAGCATCATTTACGCCATCTGAACCATGAGGGTTGGTATAAAAGACTACTGTTCCCATACTAGCCCAAACTTGCATTTCATGATAGAAAAGTTTTCCATAAACAGTTTTAGGTCCACCATGTATATCAAGTATCGCAGGATATGTTTTATTGGGATCAAAATCTTGAGGTAATAAGACATAGCCAGTTAAGTTGTCATTATTTGATTCAAATTCAAATGTTTGTGGGATAGATATATAGTGATCACTTAAATCATTAAAATTAGAAAGTGTCTTCACTACTTGTTCTTCAATGATATGAAGTTCTGAAAGAGTCTGTTGATGTTGACCAATGATAAGCCATTGACCCTCAATGTTCACAAAACCATCAATAGAGCCATCAAAAGATAAAAGTGTCTTTGATTGTAAGCCATCAAATTGCATAAGTTCACTATGATCTCTGATAGTCGCATTATATACTATTGTATTGTCAATTAAGAGTGTGCTCTTAGAAGTCCCAAAGCGAACATCTGAACCAATAGAATTACCAAGTAGTAGTTCTTGATTATCTAAGTCCACAAGGGTCTTATTAAGACGATCTACTTTTCTAAATTGACTGTTTTGATTTAACATATTGGTATGTAGTGAACCACTTTGAACAATGATTTCATCATTCAATACATGTATCAATCCCATATCCCACTCTGTTGAATCAATTAAAGGTGTTGTCTCTAATGTCATTAAATCAATCTCTAAAAGATGACTATATAAAGGATTAATATCTGTATACGAGTTACCATTGACTAAGATGTGAGAATCAGTCATATGAAAAGAATTCACATTAAAGTTTATGTCAGTAAGTGGAGTTAGTTCATTTTTAATTTCATCATAGATAAAAAGACGTTGTCTCTTTTGATCAATTAATTGAGCTCCATTAAACCAAAAGGGAAGTCCCTCAATGATGTCATAATAAGCGTCATCTTTACGATTTATTAAAACTTCTTTTCTTTTCTTATCATCATAATTAAACAAATCGGGATCTTTAATATCGCTAAGTGCTTGAATTAGATAGTTATGGTCTTTTATTTTCTCGATTTTACTAACGATTACTTTTAAATCAAAAGCTTTTTTAGCTTCCCCGCCCTGTGTTGAAATACGATAAAAAGATGTTGTTTCATTATCTTTTGATTCATTTCTGCTAGAAGCAAAAAGAATGGTTTCATTATCATCAAATATAGAAAGTCCATCCTTATTTGATGAGGTTAATTGTAAAAGTTGATCATTTTCATAAAGCCATAGGTTGTGATGATAAGTATCTTTCTTTTCATCCATGTCTGTGACAGTAAAAAGAGCTTTTTGTTGATTGGGGCTTGCTTGTAAGTTGCTTAAAAATTTGAAAGTAGTTAGTTGTTCAATAGTTATTGGTTTTTTCATTCGTCAGTCTCCTTAGGTGGCTCTAAATTTACCATGATACGATAAACACGTCGATCATCCGCATCCATGACGGTGATCTTCATTTGTTCAAAAGAAAATTGTTCTCCTACTTTAGGAATTTTATTCATTTCATCTAACACCCAACCACCAACTCGAGTGGAATCATAATCTGAATCTTCAGTTTCGATATTAAATGTTTCAAAGAAATGTTCTAGTGAAGTATTACCTGACACTAGATATTGGACAGGATTAATTGATTGGATATCTAATTCAACATCGTCATGTTCGTCCCAAATCTCACCGACTAGTTCTTCAATGATATCTTCTAAAGTTACAATACCTGCGGTACCGCCATATTCATCGACCACGACGGCCATATGTGATTTAGAAACTTGAAACTGACGAAGTAATTTGGACACTTCATAATAAGTAGGGGTAAATACGACAGGTTTAATAATAGATTCGAAACTAAGTTTTTGTTGGAGCATTCTATGGAAATCCTTCACATGGATTACACCAACAATGGTATCAATTGAGTTTTTATAAACTGGTAATCGTGAGTACTCACTTTCTTCAATTACATCCGTAATTCTATCTAGTGGCCAATCAAAATTAATCGCAACCACATCGACACGTGGCGTCAAGATTGAATAGACATCTAAATCATTAAATTCGATACTACGACGAATTAGATCTCCCTCTTCTTCCTCTAAAGAACCTTCACTTTGGGCTTTTTCAACAATATCAAGTAATTCTTGTTCGCTATAGTGTGTTTCTTTTTTGGTTTTGAAGAATAGGGACCAAAAAGACTTAACAATTTGAAATACCCAATAAATAGGCTTAAATATTGTTAAAACAAATTTGATGATATTTATAAGTTTAATGGCATATTTTTCAGGATTAACTTTCGCAACACTACGTGGAAGTATTTCGGTAAAACTCATTAAGACAAACCAAGAGATGAGTATCTCTAGTATTGGCCATTGTGAATTAACGACTTCTAGTACTAAGACCGTCGTAAGTAGTGATAACAACATTTTGGTAGCCTTGAATGTTAAAACATAACGAGTTGCATTCTCTAATACATTGAGCACTGTTGTCGCTTTGGCCTCATGAGCATCCGACATATTCTCTAAATGAGATGTTTTTGAAAGTTGCAGGATATATTGGCAAAAAACGATAAAGAAACGTGCTCCTAAAATAAAAATTATAATAAAAATTAACAAGTACCGCGGGTCATCCATGAATCAATTCTCCTTTGATAAGCATAATTTTATCATAATTGATTGTTTTTGTCATAAGTGACCTTAATTCAAGTATAATAATAGGGCAAAGGGTGTGAAGTTTAATGAACCAATCTTATATAGAGTTTTTAGATGTTAGTCGTTATTTTTATGTCGGGGATAGTGAAATAAAAGCAGTCGATAAGGCTTCCTTTACAATAGAAAAAGGTTCATTTACCGTTATAGTTGGTCCCTCGGGAGCCGGTAAAACAACCATTCTCAATTTATTAGGTGGAATGGATAAAGTGAGTGATGGTCGCTTGTTTGTCGACAACAACAACATCGCACCATACAATGAAATGAAACTAAATACCTATCGTCGTGATGACATTGGTTTTGTGTTTCAGTTTTATAATTTAGTAAATAATTTGACGACTTTAGAAAATGTCGAACTTGCTACTCAAATATGTAAAGATGCTTTAGTGCCACAAGAAGTCTTAAATGATGTGGGATTAAGCCATCGTTTAGATAGTTTTCCATCACAATTATCAGGTGGAGAACAACAACGGGTCGCTATCGCAAGAGCACTGGCCAAGAATCCCAAATTACTATTATGTGATGAACCTACAGGAGCACTCGACACAACTACTGGACAACAGATTTTGTCCCTATTACAAAATGCTAGTCGTCAATACAATATGACTGTCGTTGTAATTACTCATAATCGTTCTATTGCCCAAATGGCTGATCATGTCATATCTATTCGTAATGGTTCTGTTGCTGATAATTACTACAATGAAAATCCATTATCAGCTAATGAAATAGAGTGGTAAGATGAAGAAAAGTTTATTTAAAGATATTGTTAGGGATATAAAAAACAACATTGCTCAATTTATCTCCATCATTGTGATTCTGTCCTTAGGAGTCTCTTTTTTCATTGGTATTCAAGTCACTGGACACTATATGCGTCAAGTGGGAAATGAATATTATGAAGATCTACAACTCGCTGATTTACATGTTACCACTTCATTAGGGATGACTGATGAATCAATTTCATTTTTAGAATCTCATTTTCCTCATGCTAAAATAGAACCACAAACCTATCACGATGTTCTCTTTGATTATAATGATAGCCACCTAGTGATTCGTCTCTATAGTACACAAGGTGATTTGGATCAATACGTAGTCAAAGAGGGTAGAGATATTGAAAGTGATAATGAAATTGTCGTTGATGATCAGTTAAAAGAAATCTATCAATATGAGATTGGGGATAAAATAGAGCTCATAGATGATGAGAATTATCGACTACAATCTTTTGAAATTGTCGGTTTTATTCAATCTGTATACTATATTGATGTTAATCGTGGCAATACTAACTTAGGTGATGGCTCATTAGATAGTTTTGGCTATGTTAATTGGTCTACTTTAGAGGAACAAGATATTTATAGTGTGGTTGCGATACAGTTTGATGAGTTACCACATGACAAGTCCTATCATGTTGATTATGAGTCTTCATTAAATGATAAAATTACTCAATTAGAACAATTGAGTGATGATATGGCAGCACATCGCTATGAGTCAATTTTAGTAGAACCCACAAATGAGATAAAAGAAGCTCAAGAAACATTGGATAAAGAAATAGAGAAGGCTATCTTAGAACTTGAGGATGCCCAACAAGAAGTAAAAAAGAGTCAACAAGAACTAGATGAAGGTCTACTTTCATTTAATCAAGGTGTGTCTTCTTTATATCAAGAAATGAATAAAACATCTCAAATAAGAGAAAATCCTATAGAAACAATAAGACTCTTAAGACAAAATGTGACTTCTTATCAACAAGATACACAGAATCAATTAACACAGGGTTTAAGTGATGTTGAGGCAGGCTTAGTTGAGTTAGAAACACAAAAAGCAGTTTTAGAGGAGAATAGAATTCAATTAGAAGAGGCTAAAGGTGCCATCAATCAGTTGCTCGAAGGTTTATCAGAACTGAATACGGGAATTGAAGAATTGAAACTACTCTATGACCAACAAAACTTGTTGAATAGTATTTTGGGTGATCGTACTTTAGAAGATAATTTCCAAGACTTAAAAGCGATACATGATAGTTTCTCCTTAGATTTAGAACTTACTCAGACAAGTGAAGATTTTCAATTAGTTGGAGATAATCTTCCAGTTGAAGTAGAAGCTTTAGATGATTTAGAAAATGAGTTTTTCTTATTGAATCAACGTGAACAACTAAATCAGGGTATTGTGTTAGCCAATACGACACTTAATGAAGCTATGAAACAGATTGCCTTAGAAGCTAATGTTAGTTTAGACGTTAATGAAGATGCCAGAATTACACGAGAGAATTTGAATACAACATTAGATATTCCACATCAATTAGAAATCCTAACAAGAAGTGAACAGGAATTAAATGAAGGAAAAGAATTAATAGAGTCCAATGAAGTTATGTTAAAGCAGACTTATTTAGACTTACAAGATGCTCAAATTGAGATGAATGATGGCTTTATTCAAATGAATCAAGGAGTTAATCAATTAGAAGATGGTGCTATTAATTTAAGAGATGGCCAAACTCAGTTAAATGAGGCCTTAGAAACTATTGAAGAAGGTTATATTGAGGTTGAAAATAATAGAAAAGAAGCTCAAGAAGAAATCGATGAAGCATTATCTGAGTTAAACGAATTAGATATGCCAAGTACTTATCTATTAGAGCGTCCTGATTATGTACTTAGTTATCAAGCTTTTGGCGATAACTCGCGCAGAATTGAAAATATCGGTCAAGTATTCCCACTCTTTTTCTTTCTAATTGCGGCCTTGGTCTCAATGACAACCATTCGTAGGATGGTCGCAGAACAAGTGATGTTAATGGGTGTCTATAAAGCACTAGGTTATACCAAAAGAGATATTCAAAAGAAGACTATGGTTTTCTCATATGCGACGCTGATATTTGGTTTACTACTTGGGGTACTACTGGGCTATACTTTCTTTCCCACCATTATTTATAATGCGTATCGTATTCTTTATAATTTGCCTGATATTAAAGTATCATTTGTCTCACAATATTTTTGGTTACCATTTATTTTATCAATTTTATCCACCGTCGTTGTAGCCTTCTTAAATACTTATCAAGTACTTCAAAGAAGTCCTGCTCAACTGATGAGACCTCAAGCTCCACCTGCAGGTAAGCGCGTCTTTTTAGAAAGGGTAACCTTTATTTGGAAACGTCTAACTTTCTTACAAAAAGTAACGGTTAGAAACATTGTCCGTAATAAGTCACGATTCTTTATGAGTGTCATCGGAATAGCAGGCTGTACAGGATTGTTAGTAACAGGACTAGGTTTGAATGATTCAATTATGGATATTCCCAAGCAACAGTTTATGGAATTACAACAATATGATGCTTTAATTACTTACGATCCTGATGTCATTGATCTTGACTACTTAAATAAGCAATTATCTGATTTTGGTGTTAAAGAGACTAGTAATGCGATGAGTTTTAGAGGTCGATTAGAGAATGTTGATGTGACAGTATCTATTTTTGAGGATGAAGAATCCTTTGAAAGTATGTATCATTTATCATCATTAGATGGAAGAGACCTTACTTTAGATGATGATGGGGTCATATTGACCAAAAAAGCAGCCGCATTATTAGATGTGTCAAATGGTGATGTCATCACATTAGTTAATAGGGATTTAGATTTAAATGTGTCCCTAAAAGTTAATTATGTAGTTGAATACTATGTGGAACATGGCTTGTTTATTAGTGAAACCTTAGCTGAAAAAGCAGGGATTGATGTAGAGAATAATAGTACTTTTGTGATAGTAGAAGATTCAAGTAAAGAAACCATTGAAGACTTAAGAGCTTTAGTATTAGAGAATGAGGGCATATATTCTGTACTAAATCGTTATGAGATTTTAGAGATAAGTGATCAATCAACAGATTCATTCTATATTGTAATGGTGGTCATTGTCGCCGTAGCAGCTATCTTAGCCTTTGTCGTGATGTATAATCTATCGTCAATGAATATTAATGAGAGAGAGCGTGAATTAGCTACCTTAAAAGTCTTAGGCTTTTATCCTAAAGAAACGGGTACGTATATTTTTAGAGAGAGTATTATTTTGACGCTAATAGGCATCTTAGTAGGTATTATCTTTGGAATTTGGCTCCATCGCTTTGTGGTATTATCTGCCGAGTTGGATAATTTTGGATTTGTTCGTGAAATTACTCCATTTGCGATAATAGGTTCCAGTATCCTTACGATTGTATTTGCTTATATTAATGAGTTAATTATGAGAAGAAAAATCAATCGAATCGATATGTTATCAGCCTTAAAGTCAGTTGAATAAAAGAAAGAGAAGGTCAAATATAGATACCTTCTCTTTTTTGTCTAAAGTCTCTTTTCTTGTTTAATGAATAGAGCACAATTTTATTTTGTTTGATTGATTCTTGGACATCGATAATTCTCTGATTAGAAGATCCCTTGAAGCGTAAAGTTAAAGATTTTTGGGCTAAAATGAATCGACCATCAACAAGTACATCTAGATGTTTCAATAGTTGTTTTTTATCTTCGTCTTGTTGAATTTGTTCCCAAGTATACCCACTATATGACCAAAGATTGAAACCTTGTTCTTTAAGTCTTTGAGCTAAAGAAGCACAGGCTAAGGGTTGTTCAAAGGGTTCTCCTCCAGAGAAGGTCATTGCTTTGGTGCCATGATTAATGATTTGATTAAATAAATCATCGACATCTTTAAGTTGACCTTTGGTTGGGTCCCATGTTTCTGTGTTATGACACCCTGGACAATGGTGTGAACAACCTTGGGTAAAGAGGACCGTCCTTAAGGATGGTCCATCAACAATTGAATCAAAGATTAAATTTGAAGTTCTAATTTTCATGACTACTAAAAGTATGTTTGACGCGGCTTTCTTCTTCAGCTTTTTTAGCATTGTTGAAACGATCTAATGTTCCAACAAGATAGCCGGTGATACGACGAATTCTTTCGAAGTTATATTCATTTTGATGTTCGCTTCTTCCACATTGTGGGCATACATCTTCAATGATTCCTGTATAACCACAAACAGGATCTCTATCGATAGGGTGGTTAATAGCTCCATATCCAATATCATTCTCTTTCATCATATGAACAACTTCAATAAAGGATTCCACATTGTTAGTTGTATCGCCATCAAGTTCAACATATGAGATATGTCCCGCATTGGTTAATGCATGATAAGGACCTTCTTTTTTAAGTTTCTCTTCAATTGATATAGGGTAGTAAACAGGAACATGGAAGGAGTTAGTATAGTAATCTTTGTTAGTGATACCTTCAATTGAACCAAAGATTGTTTGGTCAATAGCAACAAAGCGTCCTGATAGTCCTTCGGCTGGTGTCGCAATTAATGAGAAGTTAAGAGAATATTCCTTAGAATACTTATCGAGTACTTTTCTCATATGAGTAATGATTTCTACACCTTTTTCTTGAGCATAATCACTTTCACCATGGTGTTCTCCAATCATTGCTACTAAACATTCTGCCAGTCCAATAAAGCCAACGGTCAGTGTTCCGGTATTTAACAAGTCACCTAAACGATCAGTTGCTTTAAGATTCTTACTGTTTTTCCAAACGCCTTGTCCCATTAAGAATGGGAAATTAAAGACTTTTTTATTCTTTTGAATCTCTAAGCGTTCCAACAACTGGTCCTTAGTTATTTCTAAGAGATGATTAAGTTCCTCATAGAAACTGTTCCAATCTGTTGATTTATGTTTAGATAGAAGTCCATGTTTTAATCCTAAACGAGGTAAGTTAATTGAGGTAAATGAGAGGTTACCACGACCTGTAACAACTTCATTGTCAGGATCTGTGACATCAGCCATGACACGAGTACGACATCCCATATAAGTAGTTTCTGTCTTATAGTTACCTTCTTGGTAATAAGGCTTATTAAATGATGAATCTAAGAATGAGAAATTAGGGAACATTCTCTTGGCGCTCACTTCACATGAGAGGACAAAGAGGTCATAGTTAGGGTCATCTTCATAGTAATTGATACCTTCTTTGATCTTGAAGACTGCGATAGGGAAAATTGGTGTTTCATTTTTACCAAGACCTGCTTCTAAAGCTAAAAGATAGTTTTTAGTAACGAATCTACCTGCTTTAGAAGTATCAGTTCCAAAGTTTATGGAAGAAAAAGGAACTTGGGCACCGGCACGTGAATGCATGGTGTTTAAGTTATGAATAAATGCTTCCATAGCTTGATAAGTAATACGGTCTGTTTTAGCTAAGGCTTTATCAATAAGTTTGTTGGTAAGTTTATCATCATTGATAATTGATTTTACTTCATCAAAGTCAGAGTCTAAACTTTCAATTTGATTAATGACTTCAATAATTGGTTGATAATCTTTAGTTTCTTCGTGAATATCATAATAGTCTGAGACCATTTGTTTAAGTTGTTTTCTAAAAGTACAAACAACTCCTTAGCTAAGGGCGTGGTCAAATGCGGGAATTGATTGTCCGCCATGTTGATCATTTTGATTCGATTGAATGGCAATCGCAGCTAATGCGCTATAGGAAGCAATGTCCTTAGGTTCTCTTAAATGTCCATGTCCAGTTGAGAAGCCATTCTCAAAAAGTGCTTCTAAATCGATTTGACAACAGGTTGTCGTACCCATAGGAATAAAGTCCATGTCATGAATGTGGATTGTTCCTTCCTCATGTGCGTCAACAAATTCTTTAGAAATTAGATACGACTTTGAGAACTGTTTAGAAATTGTGGATCCATACTGCAACATCATGCCCATGGCGCCATCACCATTAATATTTGCGTTTTCTCTTTTCTCATCAACATCTCCGGAGTCTTTGATTGAAAGTTGTTCAACCGACTTTAGGAATTTATGTTGTTTTGATAAGAAGTTTTGACGGCTGTTAGCGCGGCGATCACGATACGAAGAAAAAGCTTCATAAACATCTTGGTAATTAAAGTTTAAGAGTGTTTTTTCGATGGTATCTTGAATTTCTTCTATTTCAATTCGATTTTTTTGTTCAATCAGTTCAGTTACGGTATGATGAACACGGTAGACGTCATTGTTTTGATATTGACTGTTATTAACTGCATCAAATGCTTTTTTAATAGCGAGGGCAATTTTTTCGGGTTGATAGTCTACAACTTTTCCATCTCGTTTAATGATGTGAATTGGTTGATCGTCGACTTTTAGGGTCACAGCTTGTTTAGTTGTGTTTGTTTTTTCTATAGTATTTTGTGTCATTGTTTGCTCCTCTTTCTTTATTACTTGCGCTCTAATTGTAACAAGCGCCATGGTAACAAGCAATGATTTATGAGTAAAAAATCTTAAAAAATCTTTTGAAACATCATGTAAGATTAAATGTTTAATGTTAAACGTTAAAGAGCAACACTTAAATTAAATTTTTGACAAACTATGTTGATATGATAAAATAACAGTATTAAATAGGAGAGTGAATTATGTCTGATAGTAGTGACCTGAGTCGAAGTTGTTGTTGGTATTTTGAGGTGTTAGTATGACACAAATAATTGTGATTGTCATTTTAACCCTAGTGAATGGTATTTTTGCGATGAGTGAAACAGCGCTTATTTCCATTAATGAGAACAAGGTCAAAGTGAAGGCTGAACAAGGAGACAAGAAATCAATTGTCTTATCACGCTTATTATCTGATTCGAATAAATTTTTAAGTACAATACAAATAGGAATTACACTTGCAGGTTATTTATCTGCCGCTTTCGCATCCGATGCTTTTGCGGGTGATATTGCGATATGGATTCATGGTATGACCAACTGGAGTTTATCGATACTTAATCCTTTATCGACAGTTGCTGTTACGTTAATTCTTTCATACTTCTCAATCGTATTAGGTGAGATGGTTCCTAAGCGATTAGCGATTCGTGATTCTGAAAAAATTAGTTATTCAGTCACCGGTTTTATTAATGGGATGTCTAAGGTTACAGGACCATTTGTAAGTTTCTTATCACTTTCGACAAACTTTGTGGTCAGATTATTAGGTTTTGATCCACATGAGGATGATTCGAATGTGACAGAGGAAGAAATTAGATTAATGACAGATGTTGCTCAAGAAAAGGGCGCAATTCGTGAGAACGAAAAGAACATGATTAATAACATCTTTAATTTTGATAACACGCCAGTCTCCGATATTATGACCCATCGTACGGAAGTAGATGCGGTAGATGTTAAGTCAACGTATGAGGAAGTACTTAAGATTGTCTTTGGTGGTCGTTTCTCAAGATATCCTATCTATGAAGAATCAATTGATAACATTATTGGTGTCATTCATTTAAGAGATTTATTGTACTTTCATCAAAATAAGTCTGATGAAGAGTTTAATATTATTGAGATTATGAGAAAACCTTATTATGTTCCTGATTCGATTTATGCGGATGAATTATTCTATGACTTACAGACAAAGAATATTCATATTGCGGTTGTGGTCGATGAACATGGTGGTACCGCTGGGGTTGTCTCCATTGAGGACCTCTTAGAGGAAATCGTGGGTGATATCTTTGATGAGTATGACGAAGAAGAGGATGATGAAATCCTTGAGATAGCATATGATTCTTATATTGTTGATGGTGATGTGCCACTGGATCGTGTTGAGGAAATGATTTATTGTGATTTACCACTAGATGACTATGATACGATTAGTGGGTTTATGATTGGACAATTGGGTCGTTTACCGACACCTAATGATCATCATATATTTGAATGGAATGGTTATGCTTTTGAAATCTTGGAGGCTGATCATCGAGTGGTCATTAAAGTAGGTATACAAAAACTCCCTGAGGAATCAGAGAGTGAACAAGAATAAAGATTATATTAGATATAGAACATCAGGGCATCGCTTTGGTGTTCTTTTAATTTGTGGCTTAATTGTTCTAAATTGAGTGATTGAGAAAACTCAATTAACTTTTCATTTAAGGGTGTAAAGACCATCATATCTAAGACATTATGATAATCAACATTAGGTGTTGCTGTTTCAGTGTCTTCAAATAAAGTGGGCTCAAGTGCTAATAAACAATCATAAAGAGTAATATCTTGTGACTTTCTAGTGAGTTCATAGCCGCCACCACTTCCTTTAATGGAATTCACGATGTTACCGTTCTTTAAGGCACTCATAACTTGTTGTAAATATAGGGGGGATAATTGAAGGTCACTTGATAATTGTTGGACGGATACTTTGTCACTACTATTAGCTAAATAGAGTGTACAAGCTAGGCCATATCTTGTTTTGGATGAGAGTCGCATATTTATTTCCTTTCTTGTGATGTGTTTGGATTGACAAATTTTGGGGATATTTCTATAATAACCATACCAAATATATATGAATTGTATAAAAAAGGAGAACATATGTCAAACATTAAACATAGCATCAAGGAATTAGTTGGTAATACACCACTGTTAGAACTTAAACACGTCCAAGAACAAGAGGGAATTAGCGCTAAGATTATTGCGAAGCTTGAGTACTTCAACGTCGCGGGATCAGTTAAAGATCGTATCGCATTGAACATGATTCAAAAGGCAGAACAAGCAGGTGTCCTTAAACCTGGTTCAATTATTGTGGAAGCAACTTCTGGTAATACAGGAATTGGTTTAGCTTCTATTGGAACTGCTTTAGGTTATGAGGTCGTCTTAGTTATGCCTGAGACAATGACTGTAGAGCGTCGTAAACTACTAAAAGGTTATGGGGCTAAATTAGAGCTTACACCTGGTACTGGTGGTATGAAGGCTGCGATTGCTAGAGCATTAGAAATGGCTCAAGAAGATGATAGAGTCTTTATTCCTAGCCAATTTGAGAACAATGCTAACGTGGAAATTCACTATGAAACAACAGGACCTGAAATTTATCGTGATACTGATGGACAGGTCGATGTCTTAGTTTCTGGTATTGGTACTGGTGGTACTATTACAGGAGCTGGCAGCTACTTGAGAGAGAAGAATCCTGATCTTAAGATTATTGCTGTAGAACCTACGAATTCACCTGTTTTATCTGGTGGGGAGCCTGGGGTTCATAAGATTGCTGGTATTGGGGCAGGATTTGTTCCTAAGATATTGAATACAGAAATTTATGATGAGATTATCCTAGTAGAAGATGATGCTGCGATTAATATGGCTAAGAACATTGGTCGTAGTGAGGGTGTCCTAGTAGGTGTATCTTCAGGTGCGGCAGTGGTTGCGGCAGTTGAAGTCGCAAAGCGTCCAGAGTTTGCTGGTAAGAACATCGTTGTGGTCATGCCTGATGGTGGCGATCGCTATTTCTCAACAGCAATCTTTGAAGATTAAAAGCAAATAAAAAAGGTGAGTATCAAATATTCACCTTTTATTTTTGTATCATTTTGTCTTGTGAGTAAGCGTAGGTATCGACTAGTTCCCCTATAACAAACCAACGATGATCCGTATCATAATAGTAACAGGACATGATACTGAGAATATGATGGCCATAGTGTTGTGTTTGGCTATCATTTAACATGAATGTATCTGTTGACTTGACCTTAATTAAGTCAATAATTTCATATTCGTAAATAGATTCTTTATTGGTAAGTTTAATGGTTTGTCCTTTTTGGGCATTGACTAATTGATTGAGTAGAACATTTTTAGTGTCTGTGTAATGACCTGCAATCGTGTAGTTTGCTTCTCCCATAACTTGACCTGCTTTCATGGTAGTAACGCCTGCTAATAAGTTACCATCGGTCAAAGAATTAAAGAGGGATAAATTAATGTCTAGTTCAGGAATGACTAGTTGGCCAATGATTTGATCGGCGTTGTAGTTTGGTCTATTGATTAATGTTTTCGTGGCAGAGATGTTATTGATGGCTTCATAATCGAAGACACCTTCTACTAAATCATTTTCTTTTAAGTCTTCAGCTGTTAATTCTTCAAGTGTTTCAACAACTTTGTGACTTTCATTTTTAACTAGATTATTAGTTAGTGAGGGTAATATTGCTAAAAATATCCCTATTAAAATAAGAAGTATCCCAAAAACTGTTAATAAAGTGTTTCGTCTTTTTTTCATGTGTTTTTCAACTCGTCTCTAATCTCTCTTAATAAGAGAATTTCTTCTGGAGTAACTGGTGTTTCTGTGGAAGCTTCTTCCTTGGCCTTAAAGCGATTGAGTGCTTTAACGATAATAAATACGATGAGTCCGATGAATAGAAAATTAATAATCTGTTGTAGAAAATTTCCATATTGAATGGCTATTGTTGTCGTTTCATCGGTTCCTTCTTTTAATATCCAAACTCTTTCACTTAGATTTAGACCACCGATAAAAAATGAGACGATGGGCATAATAAGGTCGTTAACAATTGAATTGACGATTGCGGAAAAGGCGGTACCAATAATAACACCGACGGCTAGGTCGAAGGCATTTCCTCTATTGATAAACTCTTTGAACTCTTTGATAAATTTCATGTGGACTTCTCCTTTGATTAATATTATATCAAACTCTAATTAAGATGGGTATGAATGACTTCTTGTTGAAATTACATTGAAAATTCTTACATTATATATTATTAGTTTACAGAAAAAGATTTACAGGTTATAATATCAATGAAAAAAAGGATGGAAATTATGAATCACTTAGAAAATAACGCTTACTTCTGGCAAAAGATTGATACCTTATTGTTTTCATTAACATATGAAAAGAGTCGAGATCCTAAAGGGGTTCATCCGACTTACTCAAATTTAGTGTATCCTTTGGAATATGGATACTTAGTCGATGTCGATGAGGGCAATGAATATGTCCATATTGGTGTCTTTAAGGGTAATGGTTCTAATCGTCAAGTAAATGCGGTGGTGATCTGTGCAGATATCTTACAGAAAGAATTAGATGTCAAGTTATTAATTGGCTGTACAGATGATGATGAAAGAGCGGTTTTGGAGTTTTTGAATCAAACTGAATTTCAAAAAACAATCCTAGTTCGTAGAGGGTCAGATTTACCTGATTGGGCTTCACTAGATTAAATAGTCATTAATTGAAAAGATTCCTATTGATATTAGTCAACAGGAATCTTTTTTAGTCTATTAGTTTATAGCGCTTTAGGGCATTAACAATACCGTTTTCATCAACTGATCCAGTAATGTAGGTGGCTGCCTCTTTAGCGTCTTCATGTCCATCTCCCATAGCGATGGAAATACTTGCTTTACTTAACATGGGAACGTCGTTATGAGCATCCCCAAAGGTCATCACTTCATCCCATTTTAATCCGTATTTGTTGAGAACAAACTCTAAACCATCTGATTTACCGGCATCTCTATCGAATACTTCATAAGCATTTTTATAGGCGTAAGTTAATACACAGCGTTCTAATTTTGTATCTAGAGTAAAGATATCTTCTTCGTTGCCCATCATAAATGCCCCATAGGGTGCTTCTGTTGGTAGCTCTTTGTCTTCGAAATTACGTAAGATGTGTAGCTTACTCATATCGTTTGATAGATATCTTGGAGCGAAGTAATCAAATTGATGATAGACATCAATATAATTTTGTGTTTTTAGTCCTATGGAAAATCCTAATCGTTTAGCTTCATTGATTAACAAGTGAGTTTCTTCTAGGCTAATTGGATTTTTATAGACGGGTTCCATGTTTTTATCAACGACTAAATGACCGTTGACTGTCACATAAAAGTCAGGTTGAATTGTTTCTATTACATCATCTTGAATGAAATAGGAGGATCTTCCTGTTGCGACAACAATGATAATCCCTTTGTTTTGTAATTCTTTAATAGCATCTTTTACATCTTGAGGAATCTGTTGACTACCACGTTTGATTAGTGTGCCATCTATGTCAAAGGCTATTAATTTAATCTCTTTCATTTTATCACCTTGCTCAGTATATCATGTTTACTTGTTTTATTGGCTTTGTTTATGATAAAATCATGCAAATAGTGGAGGTAATTATGGATTCTTTGAATGGAAAAATTGTTAAACAAGGGTATACTTTTGATGATGTTTTGTTAGTGCCAGCATATTCGAGTGTGGTGCCTAATCAGGTTGAATTGACGACACGTTTGACGTCTAAGATCACTTTAAAAATGCCGCTTGTTTCGGCAGCGATGGATACAGTGACTGAACAACAGATGGCAATTGCTTTGGCTCAGTTGGGTGGCTTGGGTATTATTCATAAGAATATGCCTATTGAGAAACAGGCTGAGATGGTCAATAACGTAAAAATGACGCCTGTTGTTAACTTAGAGAAGGCTGCGGTTGATGAAAGTGGAAGACTGTTGTGTGGTGCTGCTGTTGGTGTGGGAGAATTGACATTACAGCGTGTAGAGGCTTTAGTGAAGGCGGGGGTTGATATTGTGACGATTGATTCAGCTCATGGTCATTCACAGGGTGTAATTGATACGATTAAATTAGTTCATGAAGCTTACCCAGATTTAGATATCATGGGTGGAAATATTATTAGTGCCTCAGGTGCGACCGATTTAATTTATGCGGGTTGTAGTTGTGTGAAAGTTGGAATTGGCCCGGGATCAATTTGTACAACTCGTGTCATTTCTGGTGTGGGTGTTCCTCAGTTAACGGCCATTTCAGATGTGGCGAGTATTGCGAAGCAGTATCAAGTGGGTGTCATTGGAGATGGTGGTATTAAACAATCTGGTGATATCGTGAAGGCGATTGCTTGTGGGGCGGATGCGGTGATGCTAGGTAGTCTGTTTGCTGGGTGTGAACAAACTCCTGGTGAGGTTATTGAAGTCTATGGACAGAAGGTTAAACAGTATGTAGGGATGGGCTCATTGTCTGCGATGATGAGAGGTTCTTCAGATCGTTATTTCCAAGGTGGTGTTTCGGAATTGGATAAATTAGTTCCTGAGGGAATTGAGGCGACGGTCAACTATAAGGGAGATGTGTCTGAGGTGACTTATCAATTATTAGGTGGTTTGCGTAGTGGTATGGGTTATTGTGGTGCTCCTACAATTCAATCTCTAAAGGATAATGCGAAGTTCATGGTAATCTCGACTAATGGTCTTCAGGAGAGTCATCCTCATGATGTGAAGAACATTAAGGAGGCTCCTAACTATTATGTGGGCTAAAGATAAAATTGTTGTTGTTAATCTAGGGTCACAACAAGCGCAGTCTATTGTGCGTCAAATAAGAGATTTGGGTGTATATTCTGAAATGGTGAATGATTTAATTGATGATGAACCTTCAATTAAAGGTTATGTTGTGGTTGGTAGTGACCAACCTTTAGATAATGATAAGCCTCAACTAAACTTCAAAAATCTTAATGAGTTAACACATTTTGTTTTTGATATTTGTAAGATGGAAAAAAACTGGAGTGTTGAAAGATTTGTTAGTGAACAAATTGAAAAGATTCAGTCACAAGTAAAGGATAGTCAAGTCATTTGTGGTCTATCTGGTGGAGTTGACTCTTCTGTTACAGCAGCTTTATTACAAAGAGCAATTGGAGACCAATTAACTTGTATATTTGTGGATCATGGACTGATGCGTAAGGATGAGGGATTAGAGGTTAAGGAAACTTTTGTCGATCATTTTAATGTTAATCTCGTTTATGTGAATGCTCAGAAAAGATTTCTAAGTAAATTAGAGGACATTACTGATCCTGAAGAGAAGCGTAAAATAATAGGTCGTGAATTTATTAGTGTTTTTGAAGAGGAAACGAGAAAACTTCAAAGCGCAAAATTCTTGGGACAAGGTACACTTTATACAGATGTTATTGAGTCTGGTACTCACCATTCTGAGGTTATTAAGTCTCATCATAATGTGGGTGGACTTCCTAAGGAGATGAACCTAAGTCTTATTGAGCCTCTTGATGCTTTGTTTAAGGATGAAGCAAGAGAGGTTGGTCTTTTTCTTGGTTTACCGAAAGAATTAATTGAACGTCAACCTTTTCCTGGTCCTGGTTTAGGTATTAGAATCACTGGTGCTATTACTGAGGATAAGGTGAGAATGGTTCAAGAGTCAGATTATATATTACGCGATGAGATCAAGAAAGCTCAATTAAATATATGGCAATACTTTACAGTACTTACTAATACTAAAACAGTTGGTACCTTTAATAACAAAAGAACTTATGAGTATGCTTTAGCGATTCGTGCTGTTGATTCTGTGGATGGTATGACTGCTGATTATGCTAGGATTCCTTTTGATGTACTTACCACAATTTCCAACCGTATCATTCATGAAGTCGATGGCATCAATCGAGTCGTGTATGATATCACTTCTAAACCTCCGGGTACAATCGAGTGGGAGTAGTCCCCATTTATTTAAGGAAATAACGAAAGTCCACTAAACAGTGGACTTTTTAAGTGTCAATCTTGGGAATGGTGGGAAAAAGGGGTCGAGTGATGTCAAAATGATGTCAATAATTTAAAGGAATTTTTAACAACTCTTTTTCTAATCCAATTTTATCAATTGGCATTTGAGTAATAATTTGGTTATCATAAAAATCATCATTTAAAATCAAAAGATGTAAAGCTAAGTTTTTAATGTATAATAATATTAGAAGGAAATTGCGATTAATGAATATTATATAGATTTCCAAAAACCGAGAATGTGAGTAAATTCACTGAAGTTAGTAATATAAGATGTAATATTGAAAGGTAGAGAATGGAGTCTCTAAAT
>JAAZEF010000123.1 GCA_012512455.1 Erysipelothrix sp. | reverse complement strand
GTCTTGTACTTTCTAAAATCTTTCTCTACAATTTCTTTTTCTGGTCCTTTTACTGATTTTATTTTGTCTTCCATGTTTTTTTCAAACATTTGTTTTACATCAACAGTATTAATTTCACTATAGGCAAAAACACTTACTCCACAGCTTAATATGATGGTCAATACCATAACAAATGCTAATATCCGCTTCATAAAAAAGACTCCTTTCTTAATCCTCAATTTAGATTCATATGATATCATAATTATTGCACTAAAATTGAAATGACTATTCGATAACGCTATGCTATAGTGCTAAAATGTTTGCAATCTCTACTTTGGCACTTTGGGAGGTGTTCTTTTATGAATCCTAAAATAAAGAAAATATTAATAATAATATTGGCCATCTTTTTAGTATTTGTCATATTTTCTATCATAGCTCTTAAGAAGTTACTGGGTTAAAAAAGCAAGTCATCGAGTAACCTCGGGGGAGTTTCATCCCGAAGCTCTCAAGGAACCTTACGTGACCGCCTCCCATCAGATTGCTCTTGTTGTAGCTATCGTCGCCCGTGCTCCGACCTGCCAACGTTAGACTGGCTTTGAGCCTGATGTGCCAGTGGCTTACGGGCTCATGATGCTCGCTGTCTGGCACACTTATACCTCTTGCACATCCAACAAACCGTCATTTGTTCACATAATTGATGACATCAAACATTCGTCTTTCCCAAATTTGGAAAAGTACTTCATCCATCCTCTGATCATCGGATTAAGACATCTCGTCAGATAGTCAAACTTTCGGTGCTGCGGTGACCCATAAAGTGATAAAGCCCTTTTAGTTGGTTTAAATTAAAAAAGTGAGTCATACCCACTCTTTGCTACAATGGTTTTTGTAGAAAATCATAAGCAAGGAGCAGAAACATGACTCAACTAAATATTACACTAAGTGCAGAAACTCTTAAAGAACTAATGCTGGGAGATCGTGACGACTCCTATTGAAGAACAAGGAGAGATTATTGAGTATACTAAATTGAAATCTGATATCTTCGATATGTTACTAACATGCCAAGATACTAAAGATGTAATTTCTCACTTTTCAACTATAAAACATTTAAATGAGGAGAAGAACTAATGGATCAAAACATAAGTGAACATTTGAACAGGAATAATCTCGACGTCCGCATGGAAGTTACACTCAATTTGCGTGGATGCAATATGGGTGATATCAATTCATATGTTGGAGATTCTTTTCTAGACCCTTATAATGTAACTGTTAAGGTTGAAGTACACCCTGCAGCTGTAGGAGAACATCACACAATAATTAAATTTATTGTTGGAGCCGCACTTCGCCAAATAGCTGCAGGAGTGTTACAAAACTAGGTGCAGATATATTCAAATGGGTTAAAAATAAGCTAAAAAAGACACTCAAAAATAAAAACAATTTTGATGGTTCTCATGTTGAGTTTGAGTTTGAGGATGTTACGATCCTTATCCCCACGGATAGCAAAGAAAAAATATTTGAAGCTTTAAATAATTCCTCTGAAATTATTAATTTTTACAAAAAAGAAATGGCAGAAAAAGATATTGTGGTTAGCTCTTTGGTTGAAGTCACCATAGAAGATTTCACGAGAAATAACCATGCAAAATAATAAAAGTAAGTCATTAAAATTCGGTGAGAACATAAAATTTGTAATGATATTATCTGCCGTATTTATCGTTGTACTTGTAGGGGGACTTTTAACACTAGTGTTTACCTTTGATTACACTGGTACTAACATAGGAGAATTGTTTGCCCAATTGATGGTAACTGGATCGATCGAAACCATTATCATAGTTCTGGTTTTAAATTATATAATTAAAAGAAGACAAGAACGAGCTGCATTTAAGCAATGTTATAGACTTACTTATAGAGAACTCAACGATATTGTCCGTTCTCTGAAACAGATCTGCGTTATGACAGTAAATGATGGTCAATTTCTTGATGGCACATATGAAAAAATGTATAAGAATACACTTCAAAATCTTAATGCTAGGGTGACCCCTAAACTAACAAGCAAAAGAGGACAAATTAATTTTCATGTCGGTCCTGGCCTCTTTGATTTTGAAAAGATAGAGGTGGGATTTTCTGGACAGAGAAGTTATTTATTCAAGCAAATTTATGATAATATTTGCAAATTTTTTGACAAATATAAGACGCTTCTAACACCCTCATTATTCAATACATTATCTTCACTAATTAGCTTATTGGAACGAAAAACACTTCAAACTAATTCATTAAATCCGTCACTTAGACTATCAATTGCAAAAGGAATTGAGGGAGATCCTGAGAATGCAGCTAAACTTCACAGAGAATTCTTGAAAGAGATTGATGTTCACATTAAGTCTATAGAGAACTTTCTAGATTCAAACAAGCTTTAAGAGTAATCCAGCTTATTATTAG
>JAAZEF010000122.1 GCA_012512455.1 Erysipelothrix sp. | reverse complement strand
TTGAGGGTAATAAATAGTTTATAAAGATAAATACCAGGTGATGAGTTGGGTTGAGTAGAGACTGGCAATTAAAATCCCGATACAGAGAAAGGGTCCAAAGGGCATTTCAGCCTTGCGACCTTGTTTCTTGAAAAGGATTAGATAGAGGGCGTAGAGTCCGCCACTAATTGAAGCGATAAAGAAGCTTACGAGAGTGGCTTGCCATCCTAAGTACAACCCTGCAACGAACATTAACTTGATATCTCCACCACCCATACCACCGGTTGTCATGGCTATGATTAAGAAGGGTACTGAAATAATGATGGCCCCAATGAGTGATGATGTGAGTTGAGTTGGATTTAATATTAGATTGATAATAGCGAGTCCACCAATAATCACATGAAAACGATCGGGTATAAGTAGGGTGTCAAAATCAATGAAGGTTATTAAAATAAGGACACAGCTTAAAACTAGGTTGAGTCCTAAGGAGATAGAGAGTCCCAATTGTTGATAGTTGATTAGAAAAACAAGCCCAGTTATGAATTCGACGAGAGGATATCTCATAGAGATAGATTCTCTACAATTTCGACATTTACCACCTAAGAAAAGATAGGACAAAATGGGTATGTTGTCGTAGGGCTTAATAAAACTTTGACAATGTGGGCAGTGTGAATTTGTAGTGACTATAGATTCATTGCGTGGTATTCGATAGATACAGACGTTGAGAAAGGACCCGATGAGGGTTCCGAAAATAAAGAAACAAATTGAGTAAGCAAGTTCCATAGTATACCTCTATCTAATGTATATTATAACGACAAGTATGTTTTTATCAAGGCGAAGGGAGCATATGATGAAATATTTCCGATTAGGTGAAGTCTTATTGAATGAAAATCTAATTACACAAACACAACTTGAGGAGGCTTTGTCCCATCAACAGATTCATAAGACTCGATTGGGACAATCCCTAGTTGATCTTGGATTTGTGAGTGATCGTGATATTAAAGAGGCCTTAGCTCGTAAATTGAATGTAGAGTTTATTGAGTCACCACTTTATTTAGTGGATGAAGTGGTCGCGAAAATGATTCCTGAACAAATGGCTCGTAAGTATAAAATCGTGGGTATCTCATTGAAACATGGTACCTATACGATTGCGACAACGGGCCCACTTAACTTTGAGGCTATTGAGGATGTGGGTATGGTCACAGGTCTTAATGTGAAGACATTAATCTCTTTTGAGAGTGAGATTGAAAAGACAATTAACCGTGTCTATTCTACCCCTTCTGAGAGTATTGTGGATTCCTTAGATCCTGAGTCAGTCGCTAATTTAACACAGAAGGAACTTGATGATATTAGTATGGAGTCTCGAGTAGATTCGGCTCCAGTAGTAAAGTTAGTTAATTCTATTATTTCAGAAGCTTATAACTTAAATGCCTCGGATATTCATATTGAACCTGAAGAGTATGAGACTCGTATTCGCTTCCGTATTGATGGCGACTTATTAGTTTATAACAACATTAATAAAAACCTTCATAACTTAGTGACGACTCGTATTAAGTTGATTGCGGGAATGAATATTGCGGAGAAGCGTGTTCCACAAGATGGAAGTTTTAAATTTTCTAGTGAGTATGTGAGTGTGGATATGCGTGTATCTAGTATTCCAACTCCCTTTGGTGAGAAGTTAGTTCTAAGACTATTGGGTGCTGATAAGAATATTACTTATGATTTACACTCATTAGGTATTAGTGAGGAGACACTGACTAAGATTAATGAAGCTATTAAAGTTCCTCATGGAATTCTACTTGTTACGGGTCCAACTGGTTCTGGTAAGACAACGACTCTATATTCAGTGTTAGAAAACTTGAGTGATGAGAAGAAGTCAGTGGTTACCATTGAAGATCCAGTGGAGCGTAACTTTGAGGGAATTAACCAAGTTCAAATTAATACGAAAGCTGGTCTAACGTTTGCGAGTGGTTTGCGTTCTATCTTGAGACAGGACCCTGACATCATCATGGTGGGGGAGATTCGTGATAGTGAGACAGCTGAGATTGCCATTAGAGCTGCGATCACGGGTCACTTAGTCTTAAGTACCCTGCATACCAATGATGCCTTATCAGCGATTCCTCGTCTAATTGATATGGGTGTGGAGCCTTACATGGTGGCGAGTTCGATTAAGTGTGTTATTGCTCAAAGATTAGTTAAAAGAATTTGTCCGCACTGTTCAAAACCTAGTGAGCCTGATTTAGAGGCCAATCTATTATTAAATAATGAGATTGAACAAGCATCACTTGGTGAAGGATGTGTGCGTTGTAATCAGACTGGTTATTTAGGTCGTATTGCGGTGTTTGAAGTTGTTCTTGTGAATAATAAACTTCAGGAACTCATAGCGAATCGTGCCACGATGGAAACCTTAAGAGCTTATGTTGAGGACCATCATATCCGTAGTCTTCGTGATGAATTAGTTACTCTTGTAAATCAGGGTATTACTTCGACCGATGAAGCGGTTAGAATACTCTACAATGTGGATTAGTGATAAATATGTTTAACTCTATTTTAGAATATGCCCAACAACATGATTGTTCCGACATTCATTTAGTCGCACAGGACTTTCCAATTGTGCGTGAAGTTGGTGAGATCAAAAGATTAGATTGGGAAATCATTCCCAAGGAAACACTCTATGAGTGGATTAGAAATCTCTTAAGTGACACCCAGTGGCAAAGTTATCAAGAAGGCCATGATGTCGATTTATCCTATAGTGATTCAAATTCGAATCGTTATCGTCTTAATGTGTATTCACAGCGTGGACTTCCCGCTCTCACAATGAGATTACTTAATAATGA
>JAAZEF010000121.1 GCA_012512455.1 Erysipelothrix sp. | reverse complement strand
TTACTAGTTCTATTGATATTATGATATGCTAGCAATAATTAAGAGGGTAGATTCTATGGTTATTATATTAATTGTGGTAGTTGTTATTGTGTTGTTATTTCTCTTTACGCCATATCCTGGATCAATGATTATCAAGGCAGCTTTTGATCGTGACCATGGTATCCAAGATATAGAGCTATATGATTATCTGAGTAAAGAAATAGAAGTCATTAAGGATATTACATATCCATCACAGTTTCAAAAAAATCAGTTAGATATTTATGTGCCACAAGCAGTTAACGATTCTCTGCCAGCTGTCTTTTGGATACATGGTGGAGGCTATGTGGGTGGTGATAAACACCTAATGAGAGAATTTGCTGTCTATTTAGCTCATATGGCAAGGGTAATTGTCGTCACTGTTAACTATCAATTGGCACCATCACTTCAATATCCTGGTCAACTTCAACAAGTGGATGAAGCATATCGTTTTATGGTGGAAAACAAATCTCAATATCCATTTTGTGATTTAGATAGAGTCTTCTTTGGTGGAGACTCGGCAGGTGGACAAATTGCTGCTCAATATGTATTAGTACAGACAAATGAAGATTATGCTAGGGATTTGTCGATGACAAGGAGTGTTCCATCAGATTCATTATTGGGAATGATCTCATATTGTGGTCCCTTAGATTTAAGTCAGATGGCAAATGAACAATCAAGTAATCTAGCGATGGACTTGTTTATGCGTACTGTCGCATGGTCAATTTTAGGTGAGAGAAAGTGGAAAGAACATCCACTGTTAACAGAAACATCACTTGTAGGCCATTTAAATCAGGATTTTGTGCCCAGTTATGTAACAGATGGCAATAGTTTATCATTTGCTAGTCAGGGAATTGCGTTTGCACAGAGGTTAGAAGAGCTACAAGTTCCAGTAAAAACTTTGTTCTTTGAGGATGTTAAAGATGTAATAGCTCATGAATATCAGTTTAACTTTAAGACAAAAGAAGGCCAAAAGAATCTAGAAAATACCATAAAGTTTATTAAAGAGAATATTGAAAGAAAGATATCGTAGAAAATATGATATCTTTTTTTATGGAATCACTTGACAAAAATATCACAAGGTAATATCATAAACATGAACATACATTCATGTTAGGAGGACATCATGGAACAAGGACACACTATTGATCAACTTAACATTGGTGATAACGCTAAAAAAATTAGGACTTTTACCGATGAAGATGTACAAGATTTCGCAAGACTAAGTGGAGATAGAAACCCGCTACATTTGGATGAGGAATTTGCTTCGCAGACCAGTTTCAAACATCGAATTGTACATGGTCATTTGGTCTCATCAATGTTTTCAGATATTTTAGGAGGTATCTTACCAGGATTAGGAACAATCTATCTCAAACAAAATATGACCTATATAAAACCAGTTTATCTTGGGGATACTATTACGGCACAGGTCACTATCATAGAAAAGAATTTAGAGAAAAATCGAGTAATATGTGAGACCAATTCATATAATCAAAAGGGAGAATTGGTCGTTGTCGGACAAGCGGTTGTCTTGCCACCCCTAAGAAAGGAACATTAAATGATTAGTGAGAAACATCAAAGAATCGTTGAATTCGTCAAAGACTTTAGTAAAGATTTGGTAGCACCACTTGCTAAAGAGGTCGATGAAAATCATCGTTTCCCCAAAGAAACAGTTGAAGCTATGGCACATTCTCATATGATGGGAATTCCATTTAAGAAAGAATTAGGAGGAGCAGGTGCGGATACGCTTGCGTATGTCCTAACTGTTGAAGAATTAAGTAAATCATGTGCTACCACAGGTATTATATTGTCAGCTCATACATCCTTAGTCTGTGACCCTATTAATACTTATGGAACTAAGGAACAAAAAGAAAAATATCTAGTGGATTTATTAAGTGGTAAAACATTAGGAGCCTTTGGTCTAACTGAGGCCAATGCGGGTACTGATGTGGCCGCAGGAAGTACAATTGCGATTAAAAGAAATGGCTATTATGAAGTGAGTGGTAATAAGATATTTATTACTAATGCGATTGAAGCAGATACTTATTTAATCTTTGCGAATACGGAAAATGGATTGACTGCTTTAATAATTGAAAAAGGTTGGGATGGCTTTACCTTTGGTCCTCGTGAAAAGAAATTAGGAATCTGTGGATCAAGTACTGCTGAATTGATATTCAATCATGTACGAGTACCCTTTGAAAACATGTTAGGTAAAGAGGGTCAGGGCTTTAAGATTGCGATGAAGACATTAGATGGTGGTCGAATTGGTGTCGCTGCTCAGGCGCTTGGTATCGCGAAAGGTGCTTTTGATGAAGCCTTGAAATATTCAAAAGAGCGTAAACAATTTGGTAAGACACTAAGTCAGTTTCAAAATACTCAATTTGTTTTGGCTGATATGAAAACTCAGATCGATGCAGCAAGTCTTCTAGTGTATCGAGCTGCTCAATTAAAAGATGAAAATAAACGCTTTAGTACAGAGGCAGCTATGGCTAAACTTTATGCGAGTGAAGTCGCTATGAATGTAACGACTAAAGCAGTTCAAATCCATGGTGGCTATGGCTACATTAAGGATTATCCAGTAGAAAGAATGATGCGTGATGCCAAGATTACTGAAATCTATGAGGGAACCTCAGAAGTTCAGAGAATGGTCATTGCCTCATCATTATTAAGGTAAACATATGAAAATCATTGTCTTGGTAAAACAAGTTCCTAATACAACTGAAATGAAAGTAGATAAAGAAAAGGGAACACTCATAAGAGATGGAGTGGATACGATTATTAATCCTGATGATCTCGCATCACTTGAGTGTGCTCTATCCATTAAAGATTTATTTCCAGAAACTTCTATAACTGTGATAACCATGGGTCCTAAACAAGCTCAAAAGATGTTGATAGACTGTTATGGTTATGGTATCGATGAGGCGGTCTTAGTCTGTGATCGTGCCTTCTCAGGCTCTGATACTTGGGCGACCTCCTATATCTTGTCCCAAGCTATCAAGGGCTATGACTATGACCTCATTTTGGCTGGTAAACAAGCGATTGATGGGGATACCGCACAAGTGGGTCCCCAAGTCGCTCAGCACTTAAATTTAGCTCAAGTGACTTGTGTTAAACAAATTGATCATGTGAGTCCTACTCATCTTGAAGTGACTAAGAGTTATGAGAAAGTTGATGAGAGATGTAGAGTACAATTACCTTGTGTATTAACGATTCAAGGGGATGAAGTAAATGTGCGTAAGGCTAATTTATCCGATGTATGGGATGCTGATGAGAAAGAAATTACTGTCTTAGATAATGAAATCTTAAAGTGTGATGTTAAAAATATTGGTCTTAAGGGATCACTAACTCAAGTTAAGAAAACCTTTGTTAGACCGATTGAACAGAAGGGAGAAATCATTGAGGGTGATATCAACAAAGCCGCACAAAGAATTGTGGACATTGTGATGAATGCTGCTCAATAAATGCTTATGGAAACTATAAAAAAACTATTTGTCATGATAGAAATTAGAGACCAACAAGTTATGGAGGTCAGCTATCAGCTACTAGCATTAGCCCAACAATTAAAACAACAATATAAAAGTATTGATCAAAGTAAAGAAGTGGTCGCAGTGGTCATGGGTCATCAAGTATCTTGGGTGGTTGATGAATGTTATCGCTATGGTGCTGACTCAGTCTTGTTAGTGGATGATAAGAAATTACAATATCCTTCTACTCAACATACGACACGAGCTCTTGTAACTTGTGTAGAGAAACATTGTCCAGAAGTCCTATTGATTGGGGCGACTGTGGTAGGAAGAGATGTTGCGCCAAGGGTAGCTGCTAGTGTTAGAACGGGTTTAACAGCAGATGCGGTAAAAGTAGAAGTTGATTCAGATGGCTTACTCTTAATGACACGTCCTGCCTTTGGTGGTAATTTATATGCGACTATTATTTGTCCGGATACTTATCCTCAAATGTCGAGTATCCGCCCTGATGTCTTTGAAAAACATGAGTATTTATGTGAGTTTAAAGAACCTGAAGTGGTGGAAGTATTATTTGATGAAGTGGATCAGATAGAAGTTTTAGAAAGAATTGAAAGAAAAAGTGAAGGACCAGATCTTAGGAAGGCTAATGTTATCTTAGCTGCTGGACGCAGTATGGCCAATTATCTTCCATTGGTAGAGAAGACTGCTGAGTTAATGAATGCGAGTTTGGCAGCTTCACGAGGACTGGTAGAGACAGGTAAAGTAAGTAGTGCTTATCAAGTGGGCCAAACAGGTGTGACTGTTAAGCCTTCGATTTATATTGCGTGTGGAATCTCTGGAGCACTTCAACATACTGCGGGTATGGATCAATCACAAACGATTATTGCGATCAATAATGATCCAGATGCTCCAATATTTGGAGTCTCTACCTTAGGTATTGTGGGTGATGCGATTGAGGTTTTAGAGGCCGTACAAAAGCATCTATAGATTAAAAAATAGACATAAAGCAATAATGGTGCGATAATATCTAGGTGAGGAAATGGTGACTTTATGAGATCAGAGTATAAATTAAAAGACATCAAAACGATACCAAACATTTTATCGATTCTTAGAATTTTGTTAATTCCTGTGTTCATGCATCGTTATATGACGGCATCGACAGAGCTTGATTATAAAATTGTGGCAGGCATTGTCTTGTTTTCTGGTGTCACTGATTTGGTTGATGGTTTCATTGCGAGACGCTTTAATCAAATTACAGAACTTGGTAAACTTTTAGATCCAGTGGCGGATAAGCTGACACAACTGGCAATCATTATTTGTTTGATTACTCGCTATCATTGGATGAAGTATTTGTTTGTTCTCTTTATTATCAAGGAATCAACGATGGCACTATTAGGCTTATATTTCATGAATAGAAAAGAAATGAAACTAGATGGTGCGGGCTGGTTTGGAAAATTGAGTACCGCGGTCTTTTATCTAGGAAGTATCATTCTCTTTTTCTTCTATGATTTAAATATTAATCATGTGAATGCACTTATTACAATTATGGGGATCTTTCTTATTATCTCCTTGGTCCTGTATGTCAGAACCTATTATCACATGGCTAAACAAACAGTTAATTAAGGATAGGCGACTATCCTTTTTTTGTTTTATTATATAAAAAAAGCCACTTATCGTGGCGTTAATTGTTATTTGGTGGAGCTTATCGGGATCGAACCGATGACCTCCTGCGTGCAAGGCAGGCGCTCTCCCAGCTGAGCTAAAACCCCATAACATTCAAATAAATGGTGGGCCTGATTGGATTTGAACCAGCGACCTCACCCTTATCAGGGGTGCGCTCTAACCAACTGAGCTACAGGCCCGTATTACTGAATGCCTTATTAATATACCACTAACAAAGGGGCGTGTCAACAGTCATTTCATAACAAAAGACAAAAAATTTGAATAAAATTTTTGGCTAGAATAACTACTAAAACCCGACTGATTTTAAATTCTTCAAAAGGTAGAAGATTTTTAAGACTTGACACTTTTTGTGTGATAGTTATAATAGTATTGTTGGCACTTGAAGTCTTTAAGTGCTAAAAGTAGTGAAAGGAGTTTTTAGAAATGATTAAACCACTATTAGATCGTGTTCTACTAGAAAAAGTAGAAGAAGAAAATGTTACCAGTTCAGGTATTTTAGTATCTGAAAAACCAAAAGAATTACCATCCACAGGAAGAGTAATCGCTGTAGGACCAGGTAAGTTAGACGACAATGGAAATCTTGTCGAAATGACAGTCAAAGAGAATGACGTCGTTATTTATAAGCAATATGCGGGTACGACCGTCGAAAGTGATTCAAAAGAATATGTTATTGTAGAAATTAAAGATGTACTAGCAATTGTAGAGGAGGATAAATAATGGCTAAAGATGTAGCATATGGACGCGAGTCTAGAGAAAAATTATTAAAAGGGATTGATACCCTAGCCAATGCCGTAAAAATAACTTTAGGACCAAAAGGTCGTAATGTTGTTTTAGAAAAATCATATGGTTCACCCCTTATTACTAATGATGGGGTCACGATTGCTCGTGAAATTGAACTCGAAGATAAATTTGAAGATATGGGAGCAAAATTAGTCTACGAAGTAGCAAATAAGACTAATGACTTAGCAGGAGATGGAACAACCACTGCGACTCTCTTAACACAAAGTATGATCCACAAAGGACTAGCCAATGTTGAAAAAGGTACCAATCCTGTATTGATGAAAGATGGTATTGATAAGGCAGCAAAAGCAGTTAGTGAACATCTTTTAGGTCAAACTAAGACTATTGAGAAGAGCGAGGACATTGCGAATGTGGCCGCTATCTCAGCAGGTGATAGTGAGATTGGTCAAATCATTGCTAAGGCAATGGATACTGTTGGACGCGATGGAGTCATCACTGTAGATGAGTCTAATAGCTTTGAAACTGAATTAGAAGTCGTTGAAGGAATGCAGTATGATAAGGGTTATATTTCACCACTTATGGCAACAGATCGTGAAAAGATGGAGAGTGAAATTGAAACTCCATTTATCTTAGTCACAGACCAAAAAGTTTCAAGCATGCAAGATATCTTACCTTTATTAGAAGAGTTAGTTCAAAAGAATAAACCACTTCTAATTATTGCGGATGATTTAGAGAATGAAGTTACCACTAATTTAATTCTAAACAGATTACGTGGCACACTAAATGTTACTGCGACTAAAGCTCCAAGCTTTGGGGATAATCAAAAAGAAATGTTACAAGATATTGCGGTCTTAACAGGTTCGAAATTTATTTCTAAAGACTTAGGAATGGACCTTAAGGAAGTAACATTAGCTGACTTAGGAAGTGCCGATCGTGTCGTTGTCCGTAAGGATAACACCACTGTAATTGGTGGACAAGGTGAAAAAGAAGCCATTACGGCACGTATGGATGAGATTAAGGCTCGTATCGAAAATGTGGATAGTGACTATGATAAGAATCGTCTCAATGAGCGTCTTGGTAAACTATCAAGTGGTGTTGCGGTGATTAAAGTAGGTGCCTCCACAGAAACCGAATTAAAAGAAAAGAAAACACGTATTGAAGATGCGCTAAATGCTACTAAGGCAGCAGTCTCTGAGGGGATTGTAAGTGGTGGAGGATTAGCCCTTGCTAAAGCATATAGTGAGCTACGTGGCAATCTAGAGGTTGATAGCGTCGATGAACAAAAAGGAATTAATGTTGTCTTTGATTCAATTTTGATGCCTCTATACCAAATTGCAGAGAATGCTGGATTTGATGGACAAGAAGTGGTCGATCAACAACTTAAGGATTTAAATGTTGGTTTCGATGCTAAGAGTGGCCAATGGCTCGATCTTATGAAGGCGGGAATTGTCGATCCAACTAAGGTAACACGTCTTGCTTTAATTAATGCCGCAAGTATCGCTGGTCTATTCTTAACGACTGAAGTAGCTGTCGCAAGTAAGCCAGATGTTAACGGTAATGCTGCGATAGAACAACCTATGTATTAATAAGAAAAAGAAATGAGTTTTTGCTCATTTCTTCTTTTTTATAATCCACGCTTATAGTCATTGATCCATTTAGGCTGACTATGTTCACAGGAGCTACATGCTCCTTTTTTGTTTTGTCTAACAAGTTGTCTAATGACGAGAATCATGATAGAAATTACAATAATCACAATGATTAAATCGATAGGTTTCATAATTATTCAGCTACTTTCAAATGATTATTAAAGTGTTGAACACACCAGTTGATAAAGATTAATAAGACACATAGGGTAATAAAGCCCAGTAGGATGTAGAGACTAATATCATGGTGGAATAATTCATTTTCACTCAATGACTCTAAGTTGTCACTCACTAAGTTAATTGGTTTTAACCATGAGGTATTGACTAAGAATATTTTACCAATTTGATAGGTAAGAAAACTCATGATGTAAGCTAATCCTGTTTGGAATGTTAAAGCAAAGGCTAATAGTTTATTGGAACCTAGTTCTCTTTTCATGGCTCCTATTGCCGCAAAACATGGTGCCGCGAGTATCGTAAAGATAATGAATGAGAGGGCACTGAGTTTAGAAAAGATTATAGGTGTAATTGAACCAATAGTAGTAAAGGTTGAGACGGCGACTTCTTTGGCTACCATGCCGGTAAGTGCTGCCGTGGCTGGAGCCCATGAGTCTCCAAAACCTAAGGGAATAAATAGATAGCGTAAGATGTTACCAAGACTTGCTAGAATGGATTGGTCAATATTCTCTGATCCAAGATAAGTGAGATTGAACGTGAAGCTTTGTAAAAACCATACGATGGTCACACAGAGAAAGATAATGGTTCCTGCTCTGGTAACAAAGCCTTTTGCTTTATCCCACATGTGGAATAGTAATGATTTGAAGCGCGGTAATTTATAATCCGGTAATTCCATTATGAATGGTGATGGTTTGCCACCAAAGAGTTTAGTTTTCTTTAGGACAATTCCACTAATGATGATCACGGCGAGTGCGAAAATATAAATGAATGGGGCAATCCAAGCATCTTGTTGAAAGAAGATGCCAATGAACATCGCAAACACAGGTATTTTAGCTCCACAGGGAACAAAGGGTGTGAGTAAGATGGTCATCTTACGATCGTTTTCATCTTCTATGGTACGTGAGGCCATGACGCCTGGAATGGAACATCCAGTTCCTATTAACATAGCAATAAATGAGCGACCAGAGAGACCAAATTGTCTGAAGACTCTATCCATTAAAAAGGCGACACGGGCCATGTAGCCACTATCTTCAAGGAAAGATAGTAGTAAGAAAAGTATCATGAGTTGAGGAATAAAGGGTAAGATGGCTCCAATACCACCAATGACACCATCGACAACTAGACCAACAGCCCAGTCTGAGGCATTGAGTGATACTAAGATTGATGTCATTGAAGATTGTATTGTTTCTACAAATGTTTCAACCCAGCCTATCGCAACATCACCGACAGATGTAATAGCAAGATAATAGATGAGTCCCATGATTATAAAGAAGATGGGTAGTCCAAACCATTTGTGAGTTAATATTTTATCTATTCTATCGCTTAAACTTTCTGAAAGTGGCATCTTTTTACTACAGCGTTCAATTATTTTCTTTATGGTCGCATAGCGTTGGGTGATAATAATACTTTCGGAATCATCATCGTATTTCTGTTCAATCTTAGTAACAGCATTATTTATAATGTTATATTTACTTTCGGATAAATTAAGATGTTCCAACATTTTATCATCACGTTCAAAACATTTAATGCTTTCAAAGCGTAGTGTTGGTTGGAAATGATTGATAGTTGTTTCTATTAAATAAGGGGTATCATTAATTTCTTGATTGAAGAATTTCTTGTTGGATGTTTTTAAATCGATACTATGGATAGTTTTGATAAGATTTTTGAGACCTTTTTCATTCTTAGCGATGATTTCAACGACTTCACAGCCTAAATCTTTAGCTAATTGATCTGAGTATATTTCATCTTGACGAGCATTGACAACGTCCATCATGTTCAATGCGACAATGACTGGAATATTGAGTTCTAATAGTTGGGTTGTTAGAAATAAGTTTCTTTCAAGATTAGAACCATCAACGACATTGACGATGATATCGGGTCTTTCATTGACTAAAAAATCTCTGGCTATCATTTCTTCTAATGAATAGGGAGATAGAGAATAAATACCTGGTAAATCAATTAATGTGGTCTGTTTATGATGTTTTATAAATCCTTCCTTTTTTTCTACCGTAACCCCTGGCCAATTGCCAACATGACCATGATTGCCAGTGAGCGCATTGAAGAGAGTTGTTTTTCCACTATTGGGATTTCCAGCTAAGGCGACTTTAAGCATGGGTTTCTTCTACACTTTCTACGATTATATTTTGAGCATCTTCTTTACGAAGACTTAACTCATATCCTCTGACATTAATTTCTATTGGATCTCCTAATGGAGCAATTTTTTTGATAAATATTATTTCTGATTTGGTTAATCCCATATCTAATAGGCGACGTCTAATTTCTTTATCACCAGATATTTTGATGATCTTAACCTTTTGATTTATAGCAGCTTGACTTAATTGCATAAAAACTCCTTCTACTATCTTACTAATATCTTAGTGCTCAATTGTGAATCGATAGCACACTTAGTATCTAACAAAGAGACTATTAAATTTCCATGATGATTGCTAATAACTTTGATGGTTTGACCTTCATAAAACCCTAAGTTTTTTAAATGACGTATCTTATCTTCATTACCCAATACTTTGACGATAAGTAAAGGTTTTTGAAGGGGAGCTAATGGTAATGGTATCATAATGTTTCCTCTTTTTTAATTACTAGTTCACATTTTAGCAAAGATGATGTCAGAGTCAAGCAAAACGTTCATGGGCATAAAAAAACATCATCGAGTGATGATGTCTGTAATTTTTTAATAATGGCGCCTGAAACAGGACTCGAACCTGTGACCCACTGGTTAACAGCCAGTTGCTCTACCGACTGAGCTATTCAGGCACTGCTTTAATAATATAGCATAACCCTAAATTAAGTTCAAGTGATTTTGAATCAAATTATGATTTTTAAGGATCATTAGTCACCGGTATCACAGTTGTTATCGATTAAAGATTTATATTTTCTCTAACTCATCAAGCCATACCTGACTACTTAAGTCACTAGGGAATTGAAAACCACTACGTGGAGACAATGAGATGGAATAGACTTGAGGGCCATCAGGTAAAGCACTACGCTTATACTGTTGGGAAATAAAGCGTCTAAAGAAGACTTGTAACCACTTGTTAATGTCTTCATCATTAACAAAAGCTTGGTGGGCTAAGAATGAAATCTTTTGAGGTCCAAAATTGTTTTCAATTAAATGATAAAGGAAGAAATCATGGAGTTGATAAGGTCCTACGATATCTTGGGTCTTTTGAGCAATTACTCCATTATTAGCGGGTAATAGTTCAGGGGATACTGGAGTGTCTAAAATATCATGTAAGATAGCTTGAATCTCTGATGTGTATTTCTGTCCATTAAAATGAATGAGTTCTTTCACTAAGGTCTTAGGAACTCCAGAATTTACGCCATACATGGACATGTGGTCCCCATTGTAAGTAGCCCAACCTAAAGCTAATTCAGAAAGGTCACCAGTACCAACTACAAGTCCATTGTGTTGATTGGCAAGGTCCATTAGGATTTGAGTTCTTTCACGTGCTTGAGCATTCTCAAAGACGATATCATGTTTGTTTTCATCATGATTGATATCTTTGAAATGTTGTGTGACTGAATTCTTTATATCGATCTCTAAATAGGTAACCCCTAAAAGATTGGCGAGTTGATGAGCGTTATTAAAGGTGCGCTCTGTGGTACCTAAGCCTGGCATACTAATGGCGATACAGTTTTTCATATCGAGTCCTAATAGGTCATAAGTGTTCTTAATGACCAAGAGAGCTAAGGTAGAGTCTTGACCACCAGATAAGCCTAAGATTGTTTTTTGAGTTTTAGTGTGACTTAAGCGTTTCTTTAGACCATGAGCTTGAATAGAGCTCATATACTCTAGATCTGCGATGTCCTTGAAAGGTTCAAAGGATATTTTTCTAGATAATGAGGTGTTGTTTGGTTCTAAATCAAAGTCAACGATGAGATGAGAATCATGAGTTTGATTTAATGAAGTGTCTTTTATTCTGTGATTAATTAAGCGTTGGGTATCAATCTCGGTAGCAATGGATTCATCTTCAAAGAGTGTTGATTCAATTAAGATATCACCAAGCTCACTGATAAGACTGTGTCCACCAAAGACAGAATCGGTCGTCGATTCATTTGTTCCACTACTCGATAGAACATAGGCACACTTTGTTTTGTAAGTATGAGCTTTTAAGAGTTCACGACGTTTTTGGGGTTCACCCATTATTTCGATATGTGATGAACCATTTAAGATAAGAGTCGCTCCAGCATTCACATGATTAATTGATGGAGGAACTATATTCCAAAAATCTTGACCAATCTCTACACCAATTAAAAGTGAGTGATCATTTTCATTTCTAAATAAGATAGAAGTACCAAAAGGTATTTCTTGTCCATTAAAGTTAGTATAAGTTAAAGTGGGTCCACTTCTAAAGTGTGATGAATTAGGATATTGTTGAGGAATTAAGGCTAAAAGTTGTCCCTTAAAGATAATGGCCATCACATTATAAAGACTGGAAAGATGACGATAGGGTAAGCCAACACTAAAGAGCGTATTTAATTCCTTGGAAGCTTCAATTAAGGTTTCAAGTTGTTTATGACTTTCTTTAATTAAGGTCTCATTATAAAAAAGTCTATTATTAGATGAACCCGTTAAAGAGAGCTCGGGAAAGATTGCTACTTCAATGTGTTCACTAGTAGCTAGTTTCATCTGTTTGATGATACTTTGAGTGTTATGTTTAATATCACCTAATGCTAGGTCATTAATAATTCCTGCGACACGATAGAATCCAAAGTCCATAATTGTATACCTCACTATAAAAGTATTATATCACAGAGCTTTGTGTGCTGTGATGTATAATAAATGAAAGGATGTGAAAAACATGTGCGGACGATATGAACTAATTATTGGCCAAGATCAAATACAAGCCCACTTTTCTTTTGTTAAGAATGAGTTTTATTTAGAATCAAGAGATGAAATATATCCATCCCAGAAATGCCCTATCATTACTAATGAAATGTTATTAGAGAAAGCACTATGGGGATTTAAGGTTGATTTTACAAAGCAATTAATCATTAATGCTCGTCAAGAGAGTATCTTAGAGAAGGATTTATTCTCAAGACCTTTTGAATATCATCGTTGTCTTATCTTAGCGAGTGCCTTCTTTGAATGGGATGAACATAAGATAAAACATCGTATCCATCTTAAAGATCAGGATTTATTTGTGATGGCAGGTATATTATCGTTTATAAACCAACAACCACGTTTCACGATGATTACCAAGGATTCAACAAAGGAGATGAAAAAGGTTCATTCCAGAGTCCCAGTGATTTTTAATGACAAGGAGGCTTATGACTATTTAAATAATTCGAAAACATTATCTTATCGGATGTTAGCTAATAATGACCCAGATTTGGTCATTAAAAAAGATGTAAACCATGAAATGTTAACATTATTTTAGAAAGGAATAAAACATGGAAATTATTTATCATGGACATTCTTGTGTCCAAATTAACAACATTATCATCGATCCTTGGATTAGTGATAACCCAATGTGTAAGACTAAGCTATCAGATATTAAGGTGGACTATATCTTATTAACCCATGGTCATAATGATCATGTGGGAGACACTTTTGAGTTAGCACAACAAAATGATGCCTTGGTGATTAGTAATGTAGAAATTGCCGAATATTTTGAAGAACTAGGTTTAAAAACTTTTGGTATGCAGCCAGGGGGTCAATATGAATTTGATTTTGGTAAAGTTAAAATGACACCAGCGATTCATGGCTCCAGTTACACTCAAGCTGATGGAGTTAATGTTCCATTAGGACTTGCGGTAGGATTTATTGTGACCATTGATGACAAGAGAATTTATCATGCGGGAGATACGGCTCTGTTTAGTGATATGAAACTAATAAAAGATATTGATGTGGCTTTTGTTCCCATTGGTGATGTGTATACGATGGGTATTGTGGATGCTGCTGAGTGTGTGAAATGGCTACAACCAAAGATTGTGGTACCGATCCATTACAATACTTTTGATTTAATAAAAGCAGATGTTAACGAATTTAAAAACATGCTGAAAGCTACTAAAGTGGTTGCTTTGGGTCCTGGTGAACGATTAAACAGTCTATAATAAGCCTTTTGCTATTGAGCGATTAAACATTATTTGTTATACTATCACTATCTTTAGAGGAGGTCTTCTATGACGTTCAAAGAACTTTTAGAATCCAAGGGAATGTCTGGCTATTATTTTTCTAAGCATTCTGGGATCCATCAACCTGCGGTCTCAAATATGGTCACAGGAAAACGTGATCCATTAAATATGCGACTACGTACTTGTAAAAAAGCTGTAGATACATTAGGTATGACTTTAGAAGAATTTTATGAAGCTTTGGATAACGATAGCAACAATGATTAGTGAGTATTTGAAGGTACTCACTTTTTTATATGATAGATTGTAAAATTAAATGCGACACCCTCATAAAATAAAAAGTTCATAAGAATGATACTCGTGTAAAATGTATTTACAACAAAACATTTACAAGGAGCGATACTTATGAACCAAAAACATATTAGCACAGAAGATAGAATAAAAATAGAGATTTATGTTAAAGAAGGATTTTCAGCTAGATCTATAGCGAGTAAACTTGGGTATCATCACTCTACAATTAGCAGAGAATTAAAGAGGTGTGATAACCACTACAATGCTAAGGAAGCTTGTCATCATCACGCAGAACTTTCTTCCCTCAAAGGAAGGAAGTCAGTTTTGACTCATGAGTTGGAAACTTATATAAAAGAAAAGTTAGGTGAACACTGGTCACCAGAACAAATAAGCGGAAGAAGTCAGAAGGTTTCATTTAAATCTATATATAATTGGATTTACTCCGGACTAATTCAAACTCCACTTACTGTTCTTCGCCGAAAAGGTAAAAGCAGAAAACCCAAGGAAACACGTGGTAAGTTTAATATAGGGACTAGTATCAGTAAAAGGCCCAAGTCCGTTAAAAACCGAGAGGAGTTCGGTCATTGGGAGCTTGATACAGTTGTATCGTCCAGAGGTAAAAGCAAGGGATGCATGGCTACATTCGCAGAGTGTAAAACAAGATTCTATGTTTCTATTAAAATGCCTGATCGCAGCCAAGATTCAATGTATAAAGCAATTGAAAAACTACTGTCACTGTTTCCTAAAGAAGTTTTTAAAACGATGACTTCAGATAGAGGTAAAGAATTTGGCTATTATAAAAAAGTAGAATCAAATTACAACGTAGACTTTTATTTTGCTGACGCATATAGTGCTTGGCAAAGAGGCACCAATGAAAATAGTAATGGACTACTGAGAGAATTTTATCCTAAAAAAACGGACTTATCTAGGGTCACAGACGAGGATTTAAAAAGAGTATTAAAAGTATTAAACACTCGTCCAAGTAAATGTTTATCCTTCAATACACCTTTAGAAGAATTTACACGAGAACTTAAACTTATCTAATTTTAGAAAGTGTCGCATTTATTATTGCAATCTATCTAAAT